>CAZOSH010000036.1:0-9191 GCA_964582395.1 uncultured Oscillospiraceae bacterium
CACCGTATCGTAAATATCTGTCTTGTTAAAAGAGGGTTCGTCCGAAATGGCACGGGTCCTCTTTCTTTTCTTGTCTAAAACTGTCAAATATTTATCACTTAATTGCAATTTTTTGGGTAGACTTTTTATAGAATTATGTGTATAATTATATTAACCATAGTTTACAAAGGAAAAGTATGCAGAAAGGGGAAAGTTTTTTTATGACAGCAGTTGTCTTTATGAGCATTTCTCGTCGCAGTGCCGCTGCGGAGATTTTGTCGTACCCAGTGCTTTCCTATATGATAGATGCCTGTAGCTGTATCAGCGATAAGATTTATTGCGATGCTACTTTAGACGGAATAGATGATCGTGCAAGCACCTTTGAAGATTTTTCTGCTCTTTGTGAGGAGATTAAAGGCTCGGATAGGGTGCTTGCTGTTTTTGCTCCCGAGCCCAATCTCAGTGCAGAGACGGTGAAGGCTTTTGCCGAGAGCAATGCTCCTGCTTACCTCGGCAGAGGAAAGATGCGTGCGGCGGCATTGGTCGACACCAAAGAGTTTACCCAAAATATTGCTGAAAATGACTATCCCACCGTCAGCATTCCCGACGGTGAGTGGCTTTTTGCCGATACTCCCGAGACTGTATATGCCGCTCAGGAGCAGCTTCGCCGCAGGATAAATATGCAGCATATGAAAAACGGTGTTTATATGGTCGACCCCAACAGTACCCATATAAGCCCCTTTGCAGAGATTGAAAGTGGCACTGTCATTCTGCCCGGTTGCCTTATTTACGGCAAGAGCAAAATAGGCAAGGATTGCACCATCGGCCCTAATTGTATGCTCAAAAATGCCGTTATCGGTGACAATACCAGCGTAAATGCTTCTCAGATAACCGACAGCTCGGTGGGCAGTAATACCACCGTGGGACCTTTTGCATATATCCGTCCCAAGTGCAAGGTTGGGGACAATGCCCGAATCGGTGATTTTGTCGAGCTTAAAAACTCCACCATCGGCAACGGCACAAAGGTTTCACACCTGACTTATATCGGCGACAGTGATTTTGGTGAAAAGATAAATGTGGGTTGCGGCGTTGTTACTGTCAACTATGACGGAAAGAACAAGTATCGCACCACAGTGGGCGACAACAGCTTTGTCGGCTGCAATGTAAATCTTGTTTCACCCGTCAAGGTGGGCGACGGCGCATATATTGCCGCAGGCTCTACCATTACCGAGGATATTCCCGAAAACTGCCTTGCCATTGCAAGAGAGAGACAGACCGTTAAGGAAGGCTGGGCAGAAAAGCGCCGCAAGGACGGCAAGCTTAAATAATTTATTATTTTTAATACATATATGGGGGTAAATCAACATGATTTCTCACGGCACAAAGATCAAGATTTTCACAGGTAATGCACATCCGCGCCTTGCAAAGGAGATCGCCGAGCAGCTCGGTCTTCCCGTAAGCAAGTCCACTGTCAGCAAGTTCTCTGACGGTGAAATAGCTATTTCCATCGGTGAAACAGTCCGTGGTTGTGACGTATTCGTTGTTCAGCCTACCTGCTATCCTGTCAACGATAACCTTATGGAGCTTCTCATTATGATCGATGCGTTCAAGAGAGCATCCGCAGGTCGTATTACAGCGGTTATTCCTTATTTCGGATATGCCCGTCAGGACAGAAAGGCAAAGGCAAGAGATCCCATCTCTGCACGTCTTGTTGCCGACCTCATTGAGGCCGCAGGCGCAGACCGCGTTCTGACTATGGACCTGCACGCTTCGCAGATTCAGGGATTCTTCAACATTCCTGTTGACAATCTGCTGGGCACATCCATTCTTTCTCCCTTCTTTGCTGAGAAGGTGGGCGCAAGAGTTGATGAGTTCGTGGTCGTTTCTCCCGACCTTGGCTCTGTAGGTCGTGCCCGTAAGTTCACCGAAAAGCTTGATCTCCCCCTTGCTATAATCGACAAGCGCCGCCAGAAGGCTAACGTTTCCGAGGTTATGAATATCATCGGTGATGTTAAGGACAAGAAGGTTATGTTGGTGGACGATATGATCGACACCGCAGGTACTCTGTGCAATGCTGCCCGCGCCCTTAAGGAGATCGGCGGAGCAAAGGATATCTTCGCTTGCGCAACCCACGGCGTTCTGTCCGGCCCTGCAATCGAAAGAATCGAAAACAGCCCCATCAGCAAGTGCTATCTGCTTGACACCGTTCCCGTAACCGGTGAAAAGCTCATCGATAAGATCGAGATACTGCCCGTTTCTCAGATGTTTACCGAGGCTATCAAGCGCATCTACGAAGAGGCATCTGTTTCCGATCTCTTCTCCTGATTTACATAAAACCGATTAAGCCGAGGGGCGCAAACCCTCGGCTTAAATAAACGGAGTGATAGATTATTTTCAGACGAAAAAAAGATACTGCCCCTGCAAATATAGATTATATCGTTGCAGGCTTGGGCAATCCCGGCAGCAAGTATCAGCGCACCCGTCACAATGCGGGCTTTGAAGCGGTAGACCTGCTTTGCCAAAAGCTGGGCGGTGACCGAATGAAAAAGGTCAAGTGCAAGGCGCTGTATGAGATATGCAAGCTGGGAAGCAAGAATATTCTTATAATGAAGCCGCAGACCTATATGAATCTGTCGGGCGAAGCGGTTCGCGATATGGCAGAGGCATATTCGGTGCCCCCTGAGCGTATTATTGTTGTGTTCGATGATATTTCTCTTCCTGCGGGAAGGATACGGGTCAAGCGCTCGGGCAGCGACGGCGGACACAACGGAATAAAGAATATTCTTTATCATCTGCAAAGCGACAAGTTCCCACGTGTCAAAATAGGTATGGGAGCACCCGAAGGCGAGAGCTTGGTGGATTATGTCCTCGATGTAATGGACGGCGATGCTCTCAAAGGTGTAAAAATGGCACCCGATGCCGTCACCGTGCTTATTGAACAAGGTGTGGATGAGGCGATGCAGCAGTTTAATTCAAAAAAAGGATAAATAAGACACCCCACCAAAGTATTTGGTGGGGCAAAGACTTATACTTAAAAATCACCTTTCACGCTGAATACTGCAGAACAGTCACTGCGCCGTACACAGAGTACTGTCACAGTTCCTGTTCTTTGTCTCAGCGCGAAATCTGATTTTCACCGAGGAGGACGAAAAATCGCCTTTCTCCGCAATACCATGCCGCCTCGCCTTGCCGTACAAGGCTCGCTACGCTCGCAATGATATATTTGCCTGACGGCAAATGTGATACTGCTACGCAGTGATATAGCCGCAGCTTGCGGCTATGATATATTTTGTCGTTGACAAAATGTTAAGGTGTCGCTACGCGACGGATTCTGTAGGGGAGGCTCTCGCTGCGGCTCGGTCACAGTTTGGCCCTGACGGCCGCTCTACTACTTGCGAAGAAATTCGATTCTTTCGAATAAAAAGCCTTCTCCTTGAGGAGAAGGTGTCAGCTTATAGCTGACGGATGAGGTGTGCAAGAAAGGAGATATACAATGAAATCTATCAAAATTATGCTTTTGGGCATTGCAATAATGATGGTTGGCGTGTTTCTTATGGGAATATGCATCATCAATTGGAAAGAAGGCGGACCGGAGGGGCTTACCCTCACGGTTATGATTGCGGGAGCCCTTGTTACTGTTGCAGGATTTATTTATAAAGGTGAAGAAAACTGATTTTTATATAATTTAACGAGGAAATTATGAAAACATTATTGAGCAGTGTTAAAAAACTGCAGGAATACGGCAGCCTGCTTGCCGATATTACTGCGGGAAAAAAGGTGTCGCTTTACGGAGCGGCGCCCGTTCATCGTGCTCATTTTGTTTCGGCTATTTTGTCAGACAGTGACCGACCGGTTTGTGTTATTACCTCCGATGATGCGGCATCCCGTCATTTTGCCGCCGATGTGGAGGCCTTTTGTGAAATACAGCCTGCTGTTTTAGCCGCCCGCGACCTTATTTTCCACGATGCCGAGGGCGTTTCCCGCGATATCGAACAGCAGAGAATGGGCGCGCTCTATTCCTTCGGTACGGGAATGAGCAGAATAATGATCGCTTCTGTCGAAGCCTTGATGCTTCGAACCATCCCTAAAGAAATACTTCCCAAATGCGCCGTCATACTAAAAGAGGGCGAAAGCTACGACCTGTCCGCTCTCTGCGAGATCTTTGTGGCTTGCGGCTATACCCGTTGCGAGCAGATAGAGGGCGCGGGACAGTTTGCTCTCCGCGGCGGCATTTTGGACATTTTCCCTGCGGGTGCATTAGCACCCGTCCGCGCCGAGTTCTTCGGTGACGATATAGACCTGCTTTCGGAGTTTGATATCAGCTCACAGCGCCGCACTGAAAAGGTTGACAAGGTCAACATTTTACCCGCAAAAGAGGTACTTCCCCGACTTGCTGAGGGCGGTCAGGAGGGCTTTTGCAAGGCACTGATGGACTATTCCGGTAAAAAGAGCATAAACGACGCCCTTCGTACCCGCCTTATTTCCGACAGTGAAAAGGCATCTCAGGGCGCGTTGTTTTCCGCTGACAGATGGATGGATTTCGTCTATCCCTTTGCCACCGGCTTCGACCATCTTCCCGACGGTACCTTGCTTGTTTTCAGTGATACCGCCGCAGTCCGCGCCGCCGCCGAGGGCTTGGATAAGCGTATGCAGGAAGAGGTCAAAGACCTGCTTGAAAGGGGAGCCATTGCACCTTCAAAGCGGGGCTTTAACCTGACCGAGGGTGAGTTTTGGTCAGCGGTGCAAAACTACGGAGTTGCCTTTATGGACAGCTTTCTTTCAAGCAGCAAGATTATCCTTGACAGTATTTTATCCATAACCGCCAAGCAATTGCCATCTTGCGGAAATGTGGAAACCATAGTCTCTGACCTTGAAAATTACACGGGACACAATTATACCCTCTATGCATTGGCAGGGGGTGAAACGCGGGCTAAATCAATTACCACCATCCTTGATGAACACGGCTTTTCCTGCGTGGATAGCGGAAAACAGGCAGGAAAAGGCACGGTCTGCGTGCTCTCTACCGCCCTTTCAAGCGGCTTTGAATATCCGTCCATCGGGCTTGCGGTCATTTCACAGACCGAGGGCAGAAAAAAGCCCACCCGTCGCAAAGCCAAAAGCGGCTCTAAAAATCACATACAATCCTTCAGCGACCTTGTGCCCGGTGACCTTGTTGTTCACGAGACCCACGGCATAGGCAGATTTGTGTCCCTTGAACGCATTCAGGTAGAGGGCGCGTGGCGTGATTATCTAAAGATCGCCTTTGACGGCAGTGACGTGGTCTTTGTGCCTGCTACCGCCTTGCATCTTGTGAGCAAATATATCGGTGCGGGCGAAAATACCACCGTCAAGCTTTCCAAGCTTGGGGGAATGAGCTGGGAAAAGGCAAAAGCCCGAGCTAAAAAATCCGCGCAGGATCTGGCGGAGGGACTTATCAAACTTTATGCCGCAAGACAGAAAATTGACGGTTTCCCCTTTGACCCCGACAACGATTGGCAACGGGGCTTTGAAGAAGCCTTTGAATATGAAGAGACCGAGGATCAGCTGCTCTGCACTCAGGAGATCAAGAGCGATATGCAAAAGCCATATCCCATGGACAGATTGCTCTGCGGTGATGTTGGCTTCGGCAAGACCGAGGTTGCTTTCCGCGCTGTCATGAAATGCGTGCTTTCGGGCAAGCAGGCGGCAATTCTTGCGCCTACCACGGTGCTGGCCCGTCAGCATTTTGTGTCGGCCTGTCAGCGCTTTGGCAGTTATCCCATAAAAATAGAAATGATGAGCCGCTTCCGCACAAGCGCTCAGCTTAAAGCCACTGCAAAAAGGGTCACTTCGGGTGAATGCGACCTGCTTATCGGTACACACCGCATATTGCAAAAGGATGTAATATTTAAGGATCTCGGTTTGCTTGTTGTTGACGAGGAGCAGCGTTTCGGTGTTACCCACAAGGAAAAGATCAAGCAAATGACTCAGGCGGTGGATGTGCTGACGCTGACGGCAACGCCAATTCCCCGAACGCTGAATATGGCGCTTTCGGGCATTAAGGATATGTCGGTGCTTGAAGAAGCACCCTTCGGCAGACAGCCTGTGCAGACCTATGTGCTGGAGCACGATGATAATGTTATCCACGATGCCATCCGTCGCGAGCTTGCCCGCGGGGGACAGGTGTACTATCTGCATAATCGGGTAGAGAGCATAGAGCGGGTAGCATTGAGACTGAGAATGGCGTTCCCCGATGAAAATATTGCCACCGCCCACGGAAAAATGGATGAAAAGACCCTCAGTGAGGTTATGAACGGAATGTATTCCGGTGAAATATCCATTATGGTCTGTACCACTATTATTGAAACGGGTGTTGACATACCCAATGTAAATACCCTTATAATAGAAGATGCCGACAAGATGGGACTTGCTCAGCTTCACCAGATAAGAGGAAGAGTAGGCCGCTCACCCCGCAGAGCTTATGCATACCTGACCTATAAGCGGGGAAAGGTGCTGACCGAAATATCCCAGAAGCGGCTTTCGGCGATACGCGAGTTTGCCGAGTTTGGTTCGGGCTTTAAGATAGCAATGCGTGACCTTGAAATACGCGGCGCGGGAAATCTCTTAGGCGCTGAGCAAAGCGGACATATGATGAGCGTAGGCTACGATATGTATCTGCAGTTGCTTGAAGAAGCCACGGTGGAGCTAAAGGGCGAAAAGCCTGTCCGCCGCACCGACTGTACCGCAGATATACTTGTTTCGGCGGGATTGCCTCAGACCTATATTTCCGACCCCGGCACAAGGGTGGATGTATACCGCCGCATTGCAAATATTACCGATATTGATGATTTCAGGGATATGCAGGACGAGCTGATCGACCGTTTCGGAGATATTCCCGCATCGGCACAGACATTGTTGGATATCGCCCTGCTTCGTGCCGACGCTTCCTGTGTGGATATAAAAGAGATAACCCAACGAGACGGAAAGCTTTATTTCTATCTCCGCGATATTAAGCCCGAAAGGGTGCTGGCACTGTGCGCACTGCCCGATTTCAAGGTGCGCCTTACCATCAACGCGGGGGATAAGCCTTGCTTTGTATTGAAGCTTAAGCCGGGTGAAAACTCCCTTGCCGCCGCTAAAAAGCTTGTTGCTTTTTATTCGGAAGGAGGAAAACAATGAAAAAAACGGTAGCATTTTTACTGACACTGCTGTTGTGCTTTTGCACCTTGACCGCCTGCAAGGGAACGGGTAAGGCGCTGACTGTCAACGGCGAAAAGATAGATCAAGCGGAATATGCCTTTTTCCTCAACTACAATCGAATGAGTTTTTTATCCGATAAGAGCAGCTATACCAAGGATGAGCTGAAGCAGGCTCGTGAGAGAGCGATAGAGCAGATAGTGCTCAATGAGATAGTCCGTCAAAAGTGTGATGAATACGGCATAAAGCTTTCAAAAGAGCAAAAAGCACAGCTTGAAAGTGATAAAAAGGCCTTCATCAAGGCGTTGGGCGGCAACGCAAAATACCTTGATTATCTCAAGGCGGCTTGCCTGACCGACCGCGGCTATGACAAGCTGGCGGAGAACGAGCTGTATTATAATATGCTTCAGGAATATGTTCAAAAGCAGAGCGATGAGGAGTATACAGATCAGCAGCTTCGCAAGTTTTTCGGTGAGAATTATATCTGCGTAAAATATGTCCGTCTTTCCATCACCGCCGAAAACGGTGAGCCTATGACCGAACACGGGCTTGCTCAGGTAAAATTGCAGGCAGAATCCATACTTGCCCAGTCCAAAAATACCGAGACCGCCTTTGAAGAACTTATTCTGCGCTACAGTGATGATGCCTCTGTTGAAGGCGGCACCGAGGGAATAATCGTCAGCATCCTTGATGCGGAGGGTCAGCCATATATCGAAACGGCATTCGGTCTGCAGAGTTGGGAAACCGCCCTTTGTCTGCAAAGCGACGGCTACTATATAGTGCAAAAGCAGGAAGTGCCCGCCACATACTTTGAAGAAAACCGCAGCTATGTCCATCAGACCGCCCTTGACTACAGCTTTATGAAGCTGCTTGACGAGTGGTGCGAGGATGCAGAAGTCAAGATAAAAGACGCAGTGTATAAGATCAACTTCAAAAACATTGATGACTACATAAAATAAATGGTCTATATCGGCAGTAATAAAAAAATAACAGTCCGAACACTGAGTTCAGACTGTTATTTTTTTAACATACGGTTGATAATTCCCAAAAGCATCAGCATATCGCTTTCGTCAAGCTGCTTCATTCCGCCGATGGCTTTTTGGATAAGCTCGGGGTTTTTGGTTTCCTCGTCAAAAAATTGGGCGGGGGTCAATTTAAAATAGTCGCAGATAGCAAAAAACTCCTTGAGCGGCGGCAGAGCTTTTCCCGATGAAATGTTATACACATAACCGCGGCTATGCCCCAAATCATAACTCATCTGATACTCCGAAACGCCTTTTTTTAACCTGAGTTGAGTAATGCGTTCTCTTACAAAATCATTGTACATCTGCTATCACCTCTGATACGATAATATCCTATTATTTGATGATGTTAGCATAAAAATATATGTCTAAAATATTGAAATATCCAAGGATATATGTTATTATTTGTATGCGCATCATAAATATTTGGCAAGGTTTGAATAGCGCCAATGTGGAAAGTAAAACGGAAATTACAGGATTGCATTTTGAGTATGTTATACTGAGTTTGCAAAGCTGATCAACGATATAAACTCCCGTTGAAGTTTTCGATATATACTTTGCACGAGAAAAGGTGTTTATATCAAATCGCAACGCGACAAAGCAAAGTTATATTGTACCAAGGAAGTGAGGATATCGCCGTTATGGTTGGTATATAAATCGTTTAACTGTTTTATACTAATCAGTATCAGGCAAAAACTATAGAAATAAACAAAAGGACATTGAGTTTCTACCGACAACAAATTTCTCGATAGAATTATTCAAAGAAAAAATTGATTTTGGTAAAAGATAATTGACAACCTACGCAGGGCAAAAGAAGGGGAAAGGATATAATCTATGATATTATTTGTTGCCGCCGTCGCAGTGGGCATAGTAGTGATGCTTTGCTGTGTCATTGCGGCATTCAAGATAAGGGAATACAAAGGGCAGATACATTATTACAAGATGGAAATAGGGCGTACGGATGACCCCGGTGAGCTTAAATATTGGGAGCGCCAGCTTGAAAAAGAATATGCC
>CAZOSH010000037.1:0-9121 GCA_964582395.1 uncultured Oscillospiraceae bacterium
GACGACTTCGGGAATTCAGGTGCTTGACTGTCTCGAGGTGCTGAAAACACAATCATTCAGTTCATACTTTAAAGCTATTTTGCATATTATTGCCGATGATGTAAAGGGTGGAGATATGCTGTCCACGGCATTGGATAAGCATAAAAGAGTTTTTCCTGACTTTTTTGTCAGTATGGTCCACGTGGGCGAGGCGAGCGGAAGGCTGGAGACAGTATTTATATCTCTTGCCGATTATTATGAATCGGATGCGGCAATTAGGAGAAAAGCCAGAAGCGCGTTGGCGTATCCTCTTATGTTGGCGGGAATGACCGTTGCGATAACTGTTCTTATGCTCGCTTTTGTTGTGCCTACTTTTAAGGATGTTCTTGCAGATCTTGAAGTGAAACCTGAAGGGTTTACTGCAGTCATTTATGGCATCTCCGATTTTTTGACAGAGTATTGGAGAATTATCATTTTAGCTGTTTTTGCTTTTGCGGGACTGCTTTTTGTGTTTTTGAAAACGTCTGCAGGAAAAAAGGCTTATGATATATTTAAAATAAAGTGTCCGTTTATCGGAAAAATAACGGTTGAGCTGATTACTGCTCGCTTTGCCCGAGCATTCAGCATTCTGCTTTCCAGCGGAATGGATCTTGCGTCAGCCTTGGATTCTACAGCATTGATACTCGGAAACAGTTATGTGGAAAAACGTTTTAGAGCCGCTTCTGAAGATGTGCGCCATGGTATTACAATTACCGATGCGTTCAGAAAATATAACATTTTCCCCGAGATGATGACCCAAATGCTTTCTGTGGCGGAAAAAACAAACTCCCTTGATGAAGTTCTCGGGCGTTCATGTAGATTTTTTGATGAACAGGTAGAAGCAAGCCTTAATTCGGTCACATCGAAAATACAGCCCATTATGCTTCTTATTATGGGCTCCGTAATAGGTTCACTGTTCCTTGCGGTGTATGCACCTATGCTTTCAATTATGAATGGGCTGGTATAGCAGGAGGATACCTGATGGATATAAATAAGGAACTGTTGCAGTTTTATGTCTACAAAAAAACAATAAAGAAAAAGCAGTCCGAAAAAATACTTGAAGACTGTAAAAGACTGAATGTATCTGTCCGCGAATATATGCTCGCTAAGGAGTATACGACTGATGTAAGAGAATTGCCTGTATTGGGTGATTTCTACTGTATGCCCTATGTAGAAATAGATATGCTCGACATAGATAAGTCTCTGTTCGACATGTTTTCCTTTGAGTTTATGAAGCGCAATAAGGTTATCCCCGTTTGGATAAATCACGAAGGAACATTGCTCGTAGCTTCGGGAAAACCGTTGGATTGTTCGGCAATATCGTCAATATCGTCGCAGATGATATGTCCGGTTGATTATGTGCTTGTACCTCCAAATCAGATAGACAGGTACATAGATTCTATTGCAGCGGTAATTTCTACTTCGGCAGCACTGGATGACCTGAATACAGAAGGCGATACCGCACTATTTTCGGGAAAAAAGAATGATGAGTCCGGAGAAGTTTTAGAAGGAGATGTCGTTAATAACCCTTCGGTTCGGCTTGTTGATTCTATTATCAAGGAGGCAATTCCGTACCGAGCCAGCGATATACATATAGAACCGTTTGAAAAGAATGTAAAAGTCCGATACCGTATTGACGGTGATCTGCAGGAGAGAGCGGAGTTCCCAATAAACTCCTATGCTGCTATCAGCGCCCGTATCAAAATAATGGCGAATATGAATATCGCGGAGCGAAGAACGCCCCAAGACGGACGCATCAATTTGGTTGTAGGCGGAAAAGAGTATGATTTCCGCGTGTCTTCGTTGCCAACGGTTTTCGGCGAGAAATTTGTTATTCGTGTATTGGACAAGACTTCTTTTAGATTTACCCGAGATGATCTGGGATTTACCGAGGAAGAAAACAAATTGCTCGATGTAATGCTGAGAAAACCGCACGGAATAATCCTGCTAACCGGGCCTACGGGTTGCGGAAAATCTACAACACTGTATGCGTTTTTGAAGGAAGTAAATCAATCAGAAGTAAATATAGTTACGGTTGAAGATCCCGTCGAGTATATAATGCAGGGAGTTAACCAAACTCAGGTGAACACAAAAGCTAATATGACATTTTCAACGGCACTGAGGTCCATTCTGAGACAGGACCCCGATATTATAATGATCGGCGAGATGCGAGACGAAGAAACCGCAGATATTGCCGTAAGAGCGGCAATTACCGGCCACTTGGTATTCAGTACTTTGCACACCAATGACGCACCGGGAGCAATACTCAGATTGGAAAATATGGGAGTACCCGATTATCTCGTTTCCGATGCATTGGTTGGCGTCATAGCTCAAAGGCTGGTAAAAAGGCTTTGTCCCGCGTGCAAGAAGAGAGGCAAAACAAATGCGAAAGAGATGGAACTGCTGGGTATTGATGAGCCCATAAGTATTTACCGTCCCCAGGGGTGTCAGTTTTGCAACGGAACCGGTTATAAAGGCAGAATTGCGGTCCACGAAATGATGTATATGAATGAAAACATGAGAAATGTTGTAATAAAAGAAAAGAATCTCGAAGTGTTGCGCGCAGAAGCAAAGAAGAACGGTATGGTAAGCTTGTGGAGCTCTTGTAAGTCCTTGGTCGAAAAAGGAGTAACAAGCATTCAGGAACTGATGACCCTTAATGTTGAATAAATAAAAGAGAAAAGGAAAGGTGAACAATTATGGCAAATAAAAGCGCTGTTTCGGAAAATAAGCTTCAAGAAAACCAAACCCGAAATGCCAAAGAAGTACAGCAGAAAAAACAAACAAAATATGTAAATCCCATTTTAGGCTGGGGTCTTATTTTGGCTGCATTTGTGATCGCAATCATAGTTGGCGTTATTGTGATCCCGCCTTTGGCGTGAAAACGATTCTGAGAGTTCCCTAATAGCTTAAAAGCCGTCCGATAGGGTGTCTTTTTTGCTTTAGTGCCTTGACTTTACTTGTGTTTTGCCATAGAATGAAAAAAGTGAGGAGTGATACTTATGGCAAGGAATATTTACGAGATAGACAGAAATCTTGTTCAGCAGACCGACCTTCCCGGGGGTACTGCGGTATATGATATACTCAACCCTCCCTTTAAGATCTACGGTCTTTATAAGGCTCAGGAGACCGGTCTTTTTGAGCGCGGTTCCCGTGAGATACAGGCTGACGAAAAGGTAAACGAGGGCGCACGTACCCTTATGCGCAATACCGCAGGCGGCAGAGTGCGCTTTGCAACAAATTCCAAAACAGTTGCACTTTGCGTCAAGCTGCCCAACCGCACAGTATTTTCCCATATGACTCAGGTGGGTGTTTGCGGCTTTGATCTGTATGCCGAGTGTGACGGCGGCAACCGCAATGTCAAGTCCTTTATTCCTCCCTATGATGTGAGCGTTTTGGAGTATACCAACTCCTTCACCTTTGAAGAAAAGAAAATGCGCGAGCTGACAATTCATTTTCCCCTTTACAACGATGTTGAAAAGGTATATATCGCCTTGGATGAGGATGCCGAGCTACGCGCACCCCGCCCCTATAAAAACGAGAAGCCCATTTTCTTCTATGGCGCTTCCTCCGAGCAGGGCTGCAGCGCATCCCGCCCGGGAATGTGCCATACCAATATTTTGTCCCGTTGGCTTGACAGCGACACTGTGAACTTTGCCTTTTCGGGCAGTGACAAGGGCGAGCCCGCCCTGGCTGAGTATATAGCTCAGCAGCCTATGTCGGTCTTTGTCCATTGCTACGGCCCCAATTCTCCAAGCTTGCCCTACTATGCCGATACATATTATCCCTTCTATAAGATAATCCGTGAGAAAAATCCTGATCTGCCCATCATCTTTATGGCTAACGGTGCGGCATTGGGCCTCAAAAACCCCGCAATCGTTGAAAAACTTACCAAGCGCCGCGAGATAGTAATGAGAGCATATCTCAAAGCCCGTGCGGAGGGTGATGAAAATATCTACTTCATAGACGCAGCTTATGCCCGCGGCTTTGAAGCGGAAGAAGGTACGGTAGACGGCGGTCATGCCACCGATATGAGCTATAACAATATGGCAAAGAGTATGTATCCTCTGCTGAGAAAGCTTATATATAACGACTAAGGCAGAGAAAAGGAGAAACAATTATGGCAAAAAAGATTTCCGAAATAGATAAAAACTTAGTGCAGCAGACCAATCTGCCCGAGGGCACTGTTGTTTATGATATTCTCAAGCCACCCTTCAAGATCTACGGACTTTATAAGCCCACCGAGACGGGACTTTTTGAGCGCGCTTCTCGCGAGATCCAAGAGGATGAGACCATAAACGAGGGAAGAACTCTTCTGCGCAACACCGCGGGCGGAAGAGTACGTTTTGCCACCGATTCCAAGACCATCGCCATCTGCGTAAAGCTGCCCGATAGAACAGTATTTTCCCATATGACTCAGGCGGGCATCTGCGGCTTCGATATGTACGCCGAGTGCGACGGCGGAAACCGCCACGCTAAGACCTTTTTGCCTCCCGATGATGTTTCAGTGCTTGAATACACGAATGTTTTCAACTTTGAAGAGAGCAAAATGCGTCAGATCACCATCAACTTCCCCCTGTACAATAATGTTGACAGTGTTTATATTGCTCTTGAAGAGACCGCTCAGCTTACCGAGGCAAAGCATTATAGAAACGAAAAGCCCATAGTTTTCTACGGTTCTTCGGTAACCCACGGCTGCAGCGCATCCCGCCCCGGAATGTGCCACACCAATATTCTTTCCCGTTGGCTTGACAGTGATATCATCAATCTCGGTCTTTCGGGTAGTGATAAGGGCGAACCCGCCTTGGCTGAATATATTTCCAATCTTGAGATGTCGGCATTTGTCCACGGCTACGGATATAACTCACCCAACCCCAAGTATTTTGCCGAGACCTATTATCCCTTCTATAAGAAGATTCGTGAAAAAAATCCCGATCTGCCCATTATTATGATGTCGTGCCCCGTTGCATCCACCCTTAAAGAGAGCAAGCGTATGGTTACCCTTAACGCCCGCCGCGAGATAACCATGAATGCCTATCTTCAGGCCCTTGAGGAAGGAGATAAGAATGTATGGTTTGTTGATGGCTTTGCCGCTTTGGGTGCCGAAGGTGAGGAAGCAACGGTGGACGGAAGCCACCCCACCGATATAGGTTTTTACAATATGGCAAAAATACTCTATCCCATACTTACAAAGGCTATTTATCAAGAGAAAGCCGAAGAATAATACCGAAAGCCGCTCGATCAGAGCGGCTTTTTTCAATAATTTGGGAAATAAAGGGCAATAATAGAATTATCATTTCAAGAGAACGGAGGATATTATGTTCAAACACGAAAAAGCCCTTTTTCATCCCGTAGCCATCGAACGCCCCAATCCTCAGTATGCGGCATTGCTTCAGGAGCAGCTTGGCGGCGGAAACGGCGAGCTTAAAGCCGCAATGCAGTATATGTCCCAAAGCTTTAGAATAAAGGATCCCGAGATAAAGGATCTGTTTCTTGATATTGCCGCAGAGGAACTGGGGCATATGGAGATGATCGCTGAAACCATCAGCTTGCTGAACGGCCACGAGGTGGATTATACAAAGGTTCCCGCCGGTGAGGTGCAAAGCCACGTGCTTTTGGGTCTTAATCCGGGACTTATCAACGCTTCGGGTTATTCGTGGACAGGTGACTATGTAACCGTGACCGGTGATCTGTGCGCCGATCTGCTGAGCAATATTGCATCGGAGCAGAGAGCCAAGGTGGTATATGAATATCTTTACCGACAGATCGAGGATAAAAAGGTGCGTGAGACCATAGACTTCCTTCTCAATCGTGAAGAAGCCCACAATCAGATGTTCCGCGATGCCTTCAATAAGGTGCAGGACAGCGGTTCAAACCGCGATTTCGGCACCACCAAGGCGGCAAAGATGTATTTTTCACTTTCCAATCCCGGGCCAAATGCTTTCGCGGGCAAGGATGTTCACCCGCCCCGCTTTTCCTGATAAAAAGCCGCTCAATTTGAGCGGCTTTTAATCTTTATAAGGATTCTTGGTATCGGTGAGACCTATCATATAATCCGCCGAGACATTGTAAAACTCGCAAAGCTTGATAAGATCTTCTATTTTGAGTTCAGCTCTTCCTGCTTCTATGTGATTATAACCCTGCTGAGATTTATTGAGCAGATTGCCGAGCTGAGTCTGTGTCAGATCGCTGTCTTCGCGAAGGTTGCGCATCCTTGTTCTGTAATCCAATAGAAACACCTGCCTTTTCAGCAGTTATTTTATAATACTCAAAATATGAGTATTGACAATTACTCAAAGATTGAGTAAAATGTAGACAAGAGGGGCAGAAATGTCGAATATATGCGTCATTTCACAACCTTGTAATGCCTACGGGCGTACAGAGAATAACGGGAAGGAGGAGTTTTTGTGGGAGCAGCATCATTAGTATTCGGAATAATTGCTTTGGTATGTACATTTTTCGGCTCTTTTGGTTGGATCGGTGTTATCGTCGGTATAATCGGTATAATTCTCGGTGCAGTGGCTAAAAAGAGAAATCCCAGCGGAGTTGCAACGGCAGGTTTTGTTTGTTCTATTATCGGAACGGTTATCTGCGGAATCGGATTCCTTGCTTGCGTAGCATGCGTAGGCGGACTTGCATCTTTGGGTGCAGGACTGTAATTTCGGCACAATATATCGGCAAATATGGCATCGGTTAATACCCATGTTATATTTGCCGATTTGCTTTGATAACAGGAGTTTTTTATGTTTCCATATATTGAGATATTGGGCAGACAAATACCTATGTACGGGGTGTGCTTGATGGCGGGCATTCTCATTGCCGCCATTTTTGCATATCTTGAAAGCAAGAAAAGAGGGATGATTCCTGAAAATCTGATCATAATTGCTGTCACGGCTATTGGTTTGGGAATGGTGGGCGCAAAAGGTATGTATATAATTGTGTCATATTCACCTGCAGAGTTGATGAACATTATAAAAGGAAAAGACTTTTCGCTCTTGATTCAGGGAGGATTTGTATTTTACGGAGGGTTGATCTTTGGTATACTTGGTGCTGTGTTAGGGTGCAAGATAGCATCTGCAAAAATAGGCGATTATGAGAATGTGATGGTAAAGTATATACCGCTTGCTCACGCTTTTGGCAGGATGGGATGTTTCTGCGCAGGATGTTGTTATGGCGCCCCAACTGACGAAGTTTGGGGAGTGGTTTACTCAAATCCCCTGTCAAATGCTCCCACGGGTGTGGAGTTATTACCTGTGCAACTGTATGAGTCTTTTTTTAATATTGTTGTTTTTATAATACTTTGGGCAATTGATAAAAGAAATCCTGAAAACGGGGTTATGTTGCCGATGTATCTCGGAATATATGCTATAGGGAGGTTTATTTTGGAGTTTTTAAGATTTGACAAGGAAAGAGGATTTTTGCGGGGAATATCTACATCCCAATTGATAAGCATTGTGTTGTTTATAACGGCAATAGTTTTATTTGTGATCAGATTCAGAAAAAGGAAAAGACAATATCAAAGCCACTCAAATTGAGTGGCTTTTTTGTATACAGGATAATTGACATTCGAGCGGTTTGTGCTACAATAAAGGGGAGGTGAGTTTTTGTGGAGTTAAAAGAGATATTGGCAACCATCGACAGCCTTGAGGATAAGTATTTAGACATTCTTGAGGATGTGTGCAATATAGAGAGTCCCACCCTTTTCAAGGAGGGTGTAGATAAGTGCGGCAGATACTTTATGGATATGGCAAATGAGCGCGGTTGGGAGATAGAGGTCTGCAAGCAGGCTGTTTCCGGCGATGCTATATGTATTACTCTCAATCCCGATGCAGAGGGCACACCCGTTTGCGCATCTGCCCATCTTGACACTGTCCATCCCGTTGGACTTTTCGGGGAAGTACCCACCCGTCGCGATAAAGAAAATATGTACGGCCCCGGCGTTATGGATTGCAAGGGCGGCGCGGTCGCGGCATTTATGGCGATGGATGCTCTTGGTAAGTGCGGCTTTAAAGCCCGTCCCGTAAAACTGATCCTGCAATCGGATGAAGAAAACAGCTCTGCCACCAGCAACAAGGAGACCATTGAGTTTATGTGCCAAAAAGCGCGGGGCGCGGCGGCATTTTTAAACCTTGAAGGCATCAATGGCGATACCGCTGTTGTTGTACGCAAGGGCATTTTAAGATATAAGTTTACCTGTCACGGAAAGGCTCTGCATTCTTCACGCTGCCCCGAGGCGGCAAATGCGGTTACCGAGGCGGCTTATAAGATAATCGAGCTCGAAAAGTATAAAGACCCCGAAGGACTGACCTGCAATTGCGGCGTTATCAGTGGCGGTACTGTTGCCAACACAGTCGCGGAGGAATGCTCCTTCTTTGCGGACATCCGATTTGTCACCGATGAGCAGCTTGCAGAGATCAAGCACAAGGCGAGGGAGGTTGCCGACAAGACCTATGTAGAGGGCTGTTCCTGCACTTTGCAGGAGGTAAGCTTCCGTCCCGCAATGCCCGAGACCGAAACCAACTTGAAGCTGCTTGATAAGATAAATAAGATCTATGCAGAGTGCGGTCTGCCCGTGCTGACAGCAAGAAAATGTCTCAGCGGCAGTGACGCGGCATATATAACTCAATGCGGTATTCCTTGCCTAGATAATTTGGGCATTGAGGGAAGCAACATCCATTCCATACACGAGTTTGCCCGCCTTTCCTCATTGAAGGGATCGGCAAAGCGCATTGCCGCAGTGGCATATAGTATTTGAATGATGGAAAAGACAAATGTAATGCGCACCTTAGAGCGGCTGAAAATTGCCTACACGCCCCATTGCTATGCGACTACCGAGGCAATCAGCGGGGTTGAGGTAGCCGAGGTTTTAGGGCAAGACCCCGCACAGGTATTCAAGACATTGGTTACTGTGGCAGCAAGCGGAGCTCACTATGTGTTTATGGTGCCTGTTGCAGAGGAATTGGACCTTAAAAAAGCAGCCAAGGCAGTGGGCGAGAAGAAGATCGAAATGATAAAGTCCAAGGAGCTGCTGCCCCTTACGGGGTATATCCACGGCGGTTGCTCGCCCGTGGGAATGAAAAAGCCCTTTAAAACGGTGATACAT
>CAZOSH010000038.1:0-9110 GCA_964582395.1 uncultured Oscillospiraceae bacterium
GCAAACCTTTCGACGAGCCTATAGGCTCGGCCGGTCTTATGCCCTAAGGGGGCAGTGCATACCACCGGCACGGCCGGTGGTTATGATTTACGCTTTTTAGTAATTATAACTACAATTAAGGCAATCACAGCTACCGCGCCGACTATAATTATCCATACGGGGAAGGGCTCTGCGGCAGTGGTTGTATCACTCTTGTCCGAGGGTGCCTCGTCGGGAGTGTCAGGCTCTGCGGGAGTGTCAGGCTTTGCGGGAGCATCTGGCTCTGTGGGTGTATCGGGAGTATCGGGTTTGACGGGTTCGTCGGGAATATCAGGCTCGGTAGGCTCGTCAGGAGTATCGGGTGTGACGGGGGTATCGACCTTTTCAGTCTTGGTTGCGCCACATACTGTGCAAGTGAAGGTCTTTGTGTCACCTTCTATTTTGCCACTGTCCCAACTGTGCTCGGTCAGCTTTGCGAAGGTCTCGGTCTTTAGCTCACTGCAGATCGAACAGGTAAAGGTACGCACGCCTTCTTCCTTGCAGGTGGCATTCTTTGTTACCTTGCCGCCATCCCAAGTGTGGGAGGTCAGCTTTGCAACAGTTTCAGTTTTTGTTTCGCCGCAGGAGCAGGTGAAGGTGCGCTCGCCTTCTTCCTTGCAGGTAGCAGATTTTGTAATGCTGCCTTCGCCCCAACTGTGCTCGTGGGTGGGTTCGTCGGGCGTGACGGGTACATTGATTCCATCAGCGGAATAATTCAGAGAAAGGGAAGGACGAAGCACGCAGAATGCCGCTTTTCCCATCATACCTTCAAGAAAATGGGCCATCTGTGAGCCGCTTACTGTTTTGACACCATTGGAATCGGCTGAGTAGAAAACACCATCGCCGCCATAGATATATACCGCGGCATCCGATGCGGGGTCTTCTGCGTAGAGCAACATATCACCGGAGATAAAATAACATTCAAGCAAGGTTCTTGCTCGCATATAATCACCGCTGAATCTTTCTTCACGGTTTTTGACGTGCAGATTGCAGCATTTGTAGGGCTTGTTGCACAGAACATACTGACCGCCGAAAAGATGAGGCGCCAGCATGTCTATTCCCTGAGTGTTACTGTATGTAAGAACATAATGCTTTGAATAGGAACTTGTGCTTGAACTTCCGCCCGAGGAGGTGGGGTGATATTCCAAAACGCTCTTGAGTGCGTCGTTTGCGGAAGAGAAGGGTAATGAGCAATCAAGCTTGCTGTAAAGAGCCTTTGCCAAAGCATATCCGTCATTATAGTCTGTCATTTCGGATAACAGATATGATACTGCGGCTTGCTCTTTATTGCTCATTGTCTTGCCTACAACAATGGGAGAGCTGTTGAGATAAACTCCGTTGATGGTGGCGGTGTCCAAAAGCCCGATAGTGCCGCTTGCATTGGATGCAACCTTGACCGTCAGCTTGAAGGTCTTTTCCTTGCCTGCGGCAACACTTCCCGAAATGGTTACCTTTCGGGAGGAGGAGTCATACTTGCCGTCACCGGACACATAGGTGAGAGAAGAAGGCAGGGACTCCACGATGTTTACAGTCTTGGATGTGCTGTTAAGATTCTTAACGTGGTAGGTAAAGGTGACTTCCTGACCTTTGCTTGCGGTCTGACCGAGGGAGACCGAGCTTTCCTTATATGCAACGATGTTTACCAAACCGTTAAGTCTTGCCTGTGCCTGAGAGGTGGGGGTGTTGCATTTTCCCGTTGCAAAGGGACGAAGGACAACGACCTCGTTCTCCTTCTTGAACATATTTCTGTATCCGTCGGGAGAGGTAAACGCCTCCAAGGGCTCAATGACCATACCGCCGTTTAATTCATACTTGTCGTGCTGAGCATTGACATTGTAGTCTGCGCCGCCCATTGCAGCTTGAGAAGCGCCTGAGCAGTGAACGATATATCCGTTGCCCACGTATAAGACTGCGTGACCTTCCTGTTTTGCCGCATTGGTTTCATATTTAACATTGCAATAAACCAGTATATCACCGGGCTGAACGACACTGTGAATGTCATTCATAGCAGAGGTCTTCTCCGCATCGGTTACTGCTGTGCCGTCACCCCAGGAATATACGCAAAGGTTGGTATAGATGCCTACCTTATTGGTGTCGCGGTAACGGACAAGGTGACGGGTGGAGGTTGCCTCGCTGCCGTCTGCATTTTTAAGCTTAAAGCCGAAGACCTCGTCATATACAGCGGCGGTCCAGGCGGAGCAATCGGTGTAATAGAGATTTTGCGGAGTTGCCTGTTCGGGAGCCATAAGATCTGCGGTTATAACTCTGCGGTAAAGCGACTTGAGGCCAAGCGCAGCGGTAAAGGAGGTCTGATCATACTGCAACCAACTTCCGCGCTGAACATATGCCATAGCGGTTGCCATAAGGGCATTGAAGTTTTTATTGTATTCACTTGCAGGCTCAATAAGACGGCTGTCTGAGGTAGCCGGCTTTGTAAGGGTATCAAGGGTAAGAGCATTGGAATCGTCGTGGGTGGTGTTTTGGGGCTCTTCTCCCTTTACGACGATATGAGCGGCGCGCTGCAGAAGCTTTGCATCTTCGGCATTAAGCTGTCCGTAAACATCCATACCAACGGGAGAATTGCCTGTCAGCATCAGATAAAGCAGACAAGCATTGTAATAGCTTCCTTCAAGAGAGGGGTTTCTGCCGTCGCTGCAATAAAGGTTGATATTCGATCCCTTGTTGAGATCTTCGTTGTTGATAAAGGACTCCCAAGCCGAGCCGATCTGATAAACAGATGCATCCACAGAAGTGACTGCGTTTTTCATTGCCAGCGCGTGGGCTCTTATTTCACGGTTGTGAATGTTGCGGGCGATGTTCTTCTTGGAGCTTCCCAGAAGAGCGGATTTTGATTCAGTAGGATAATCCGTAGAAAAGTCGGGAGGGGAGAAGAAGTTTATTTCGGCATCGGGGGCATAGGTCTTAAGCTGCTCGTCAAACCATTTGACGCAGGTCTTTTCGATATCCGGGAAAGCATAAAGACTGTAATCTCTGCCCGCCAGCAAAATAACGTGGTCAACGGGATTCTCGGCGTTTTTAAGAGCGGCAAAAAAGGACTGCAGCTTGCTTCCGCGGGGACCTACTATTTTAGCACTCGCGGTGGGGCGCACCGAACTTCCCGATGCATATGCCGACCACTCAAAAAGCTCCCAAAGATTATATGTGCTTTTTTCGGTGCCTTCATTGTTATATGTACTTGCGGCGATATCAAGACGGATACCGTCTTTAGCGGCAAAGTTCTTAGTAATATCAAGAATATTGTTTGTGGAAAGAACGGCATCACCGAACACATAGATGCTCAGCACATTGTCGTCACCTGCATCAAGATTTCCGCCCAAAAGTTGGGGGCGCAGGGGCTCGGTTGCCGCAAATGAAGTCAGGGGCATAAATTGCAACACTGTTGCAATCATTAAAACAAAGCTCAATGCCTTGCATAATACAGATGAGATATTTTTCATAATGCTCCCCATCAGATTGTATACATTCATAACATTATTACTATATCGGCTTTTGATGCTTTAGTCAATATAAATGAATGGTAAAACGGGGATAATTTACCGTTTCTTGACATATTCCGTCTGAAATGTTAAGGTTATATCGTGAGGTGAAATTATGAAGGTTTTAGTTATAGACGGACAGGGCGGAAAAATGGGCAGAGAGATAATCGAAAGCCTGTTTTCAAGCGGAAAAGAGTTTGAAATAACCGCCGTGGGAACAAACAGTATGGCTACAGCAAATATGATAAAGGGCGGCGCTGTGCAGGCGGCAACAGGGGAAAATGCCGTGATCGTAGGCGCTCGCCGCGCCGATGTTATCGTCGGACCTATGGGCATAGTCATAGCAGATTCCCTTTTGGGTGAGATAACCCCCGCAATGGCGGTTGCAGTAGGACAGAGCGGTGCTAAAAAGGTGCTTATTCCCGTCAGCCGTTGCGGAACGGTCATTGCAGGGGCAAACGGCAGCACAGGCGAGCTTATCAAAAAAGCGGTGGAAGAAATAATAAAGCTTTGACACAATGTAAATTGTATGATATTATAACTTCGTTGTCAGAAGACAACAAAAACGGCAGAAGCCGCGAAGTTTAGATACAGAACATTATTCGACACTATGAAGGTATCGGTTTTTCTCACAGAGAAAAGGCGGTGCCTTATTTTTTTCAGAAAGAGAGACATTAATATGTACGAAAAATTGAGACTTCACATCAAAAAACTGGTGCTTTCGGCACTGTTTTTGGCGCTTTGTTTGCTTCTGCCCTTTATAACGGGACAAATACAGAAAATAGGACAGATGCTCGCACCCATGCATATTCCCGTAATGCTTTGCGGTATCGTTTGCGGACCCTTGTGGGGCGCGGCGGTGGGATTTATTGCGCCCCTTTTGAGATATATGCTGTTCGGTATGCCCATCATTTATCCAATGGGTATTTCGATGGCTTTTGAGTTGGCTACCTACGGCCTAGTCATCGGTCTGCTGTATATTGCATTGGGCAAAAAGAAATGGGGAAGCATAGTTTCTCTGCTTGGAGCAATGGTCTGCGGCAGAGCGGTGTGGGGAATGGCAAGGCTTATCCTTGCGGGACTCAAAAGCACCCAATTCACTGCGGCAATGTTTATATCGGGGGCTTTTACAACGGCAATTCCGGGAATTATCTGTCAGATAATTCTGATTCCGCTGATCGTGGCATTGCTTAAAAGGTTCAAACTTATACCTGTCAAATAAGAGAAAAATCGGCTGAATGTAAAATCATTCAGCCGATTTTTTTTATAACTTTTTCTTTGGTATAAATGCCGAGGCGGCAACGCAAAGTATGCAGACAGCCATTCCCAAAAACAACGGGTCAAAGGGCAGAGAAAGCAGATTGCCCAAAAGCACCGCCAAGGGGCCTGCAATGATGGATGCAAACACACAGCGGGGATGTATCTTGCCCTTGAGGAAGAGTGCACAGGTGACGGGGATAAATACCACCGCGCCACGCAAGCCCATAGACAAGAAGCCGAAATCGTTAATTATTGCACCGGGTACGGCAAATGCCACTGCCGCGGCGGCAAAAAGTGCTATAACTATGGCGATCCTTGTGGCAAGCAGGGCTTTTTTGGGATCATCCAGCTTGCGGGTAAGTTTTTTGATTATATCGTTGACCGCAATGGTAGCAACACCTAAGGATAAGCCCGAGCCACCGCCTACGATGGTAATGAGCAGAGTGCCCAAAACGATTCCGCCCAAAAGCTTGGGAACGTGATTAAGAATAAACATGGGGAATGCCTGAGATGCGCTGGCTATTTCACGAAGACCGTCGGGAACAGCTTGACCTGCCGTCAGCAGAGCCTGTATTTCATCGGAGGTTATATAGTTACCGCGCATATACAGACCGATAAGGATGCAGGCAATACCGATGGGAGGAATCAGCAATGCGCTGATAAGTGCGCCGCGCTTTGCGGCTTTGTCGGTCTTTGCGCTCCAGATAGCCTGAGCATAGGTCTGTGTGGAAAGAACACCCAATAAAAGCGACAATCCCGAGCCGATATCCTTACCCGCGCCGCGGGCGACAAGGCTGGTGAATCGGGCGCTTACATCGGCATCGGTTTTGAGTCCCGACAACTCACCCAAGGGAGTGCCGCTCAAAAGTGATTTGAGGGTATCCACTATTCCATCAAATCCGCCTGCAAGACTCATTACGATGACTGCGCCAACACCGCAGGCGACATAGAGAAGAACAAGTTTGACAACTCCGCCCATTCCGGCACCCCATACACCGCCGAAAATGACATAGACGGCCATCAGGGCAATGGAGATAAGAAGTGCAACCAAGGCGTTAATGGGGAATATGGCGGTAAGCAGAGCGGTGCAAGCCAGCATCTGTGAGATCATACTGAAGAAAATACCGAGAGAACTTAATACCGAGCCCGTATAGCCTGCACCCCTGCCGTATTCCGCAGAGATAACACCCAAAAGGGTGGTCTGTCCGCTGTGGCGCAAGGACTTGGCATAGCCCAAAGCAAGAATAAGACATCCAATGCCTGAGCCCAGGGTAAACCACCAAGCCGACATACCAAAGGTGAAGGCAAGCTGCGCAGTGCCTATGGTTGCCTGACCGCTGACGAGAGTACCCATAATAGTACCTGCCACGATGAAACTTCCCGCCTTACCACCGCCGGTGGAGAAGTCGGATGCGTTTTTTACTTTTTTACCCGAATATGCGCTGACACCTGCAATAAGAACAAGGGTCAGCAGTATTCCGATTATGTGCCAAACAGAAAGGGTCATAGCTATTTCTCACTTTCGATTATTTCCGCAGATAATTATAATCCCAAAACTATAGTAAAATCAATATATTTCCCGTGAGATTTAACATTTCCCGCCTTTTTCTGCGCCTATGCTCATATAAAATGGCTCATAAGAGGTGGTACTATGCAAAAGACAGGATTCAAAATATCAAAAATCGCAGAAAAAAGCACCATTGCGGGGCTGTTTAAACTTTTGGCGGCATTTTTGGCGGGAGCGGCACAGGTGGGGAATATGCGTCCCTTCGGCATAAGCTTTGCCGCGGCATCAAAGGGGGACGAACTGTGGCGGTTTGCGGGAGCTTTCCTCGGCAGTCTGCTTGTGGGCGGTGGTGACGGGGGTATCCTTTATGCTGCCGCAATAATGATCTGCTTTGCCTGCCGAATGGTATTTAAAGATACGAAGACTGGCAGAAATCGTGCCTTTATGCCACTGTGCAGCGGGATTGCGGTCATTGTTATCAAGGCATCGGGTCTGCTCAGCGACTTTTCGGTGCGGAATGTGGTACTGCTTTTTTTTGAAGGTGCATTGTGTGTAGGAGCGGCTTTGCTTTTCTCACTGACCAAAGAGGACAAGCCCGAAGGGCTGCATTTGGCGGGAGCGGCATTGGCGGTGATTGCTACGCTTTTTGCCTTTGAGCCTTTGCGGCTTTTGGGACTTATTTCTCCCGCCCGTTTTGTCGCTTGTCTGTCGGTGCTTTGCGTAGGTTTCTTTCTTGGCAGCGGAGCGGGCGCAGGAGTGGGAGTGGTGTTGGGAGCACTTTTTGATATGTCGGTCTTCAGCCGTCCGCATATTGCTTTTATTTATGGATTGGGGGGTCTGCTTTGCGGCGGCGGAAAGACTTCGCCCCGCGCTCTGCGCGGTGCTATGTGGATAGTGGGCTGTTTGTCGGCACTTGTATGGTGCGGAAAAACTGCCGAGAGCAGCGCCATAGCTACTGAATGTATAATCAGCGGCACCGCTCTTATGTTTATGCCACAAAAAAACTGGTCAAAAATCGAAGCACGGCTCAGTAGGAGATCTGCTGCCGTGACGGGTGAGATAAAGCCCGAGCTTTCGGTTGCCATCGAAGCATTGGGTGAAGAAATTGCACGGATTCCCAAAAGACGGGGCGGAAATGAATTGCAGAAGGTGCTTGACCGCGCAGCCGACGGGGTATGTACCAATTGCAATGAGGCGCGTCAGTGTTGGCGGGAGGATTATGTGGCAACGGGTGCGGCGCTTATGAGCGTGGGTGCGGCGGCAAAGGAAAAAAGCGAGATAAGCACCGGGGATTTTCCACGACCATTTGCCCAAAAATGTGTAAAGCTGGACAAGCTTTGCAAAGAGATAAATCGTCAGCTTATTGCAAGCCGAAGTCGTCAGGGTGCGGCAAAAAGAAAGGAAGAAAATGCGGCGCTGATGAAGCGGCAATATGATGGTATTTCAAACCTTTTCAAGGATGTGAGCGGAATCAAAGAGAGTGGCGGTGAGGCGATTTTAACTGCTGCAGTTGATACGCTCAGTCAAAGCCGACCGGGCGAAAGCGTGTGCGGTGACAGCTTATGTCACTTTGTCACCGATGATAAACGGCTGATAGTGCTGCTTTCCGATGGAATGGGTTCGGGTGCGCGGGCAGGTATGGCATCCCAAAGAGCGGTGGCAATGCTCAGACAGCTTATTACCGCAGGGGCGGGCATCTCCGCCGCAGTGCAGGCTGTCACTCCAGTACTTGAGGCAAAGTTCGAGGCTATGGGCTTTGTTACCCTTGATCTGCTTCAGTTCGATCTGAAAAGCGGTGAAGCTCTATTTATAAAATACGGAGCAAGTCCATCCTATGTTATCCGCGACGGCAGGGAACAAAAGCTGTGGAGGCAGTCTCTCCCTGCGGGTCTTGGGGGTGAGGGGGCAATGCTGAAGGTTATTCTTAAAGCGGGAGATAAGGTCGTAATGGTCAGCGACGGGGTGACAATTCCCGAAAGCCTTGAAGGAAGCGGTGATGCGCTTTGCCGTCGGCTTATTTCGGGAAGGGCAGAGGATGATAAAACCGTGGCAGTCATCACAATAGGGGAGGTTTGATAATGGTTAAGGGAGTAGCAAAACGGGCTGTTGTGGTAAAGGGGACGGGAGTGGATGGCTTTGAACAGGCTATCTTTATCTCCTCGGGAGCGGAGGATGCGGAAAAAATAGCATCTGCCGCCGAATTGCTTGATGCTGCCCGCCGTATTGCAGGGGCAAAGGCAAAGAAAAAACGGAGTGAAACGGTTACTGCTGCCCTTGTGGGCTTTCTTGCGGGGTGCGCTGTGACAGTTTTTGTGTGGCTTTTGACTCTTTTGGCCTAAAAAACTTGTCAAAACGTCTTGTTTGACGGGGCGGGTAGGTGTATAATATTAGTCGATAAAAACAATTTTTGGAGGTATCTCAAAATGTTTGAAAAACTTATCGCTCAGCTCAAGGCAGAAAAAATGCGCACCATCGTCTTCACCGAAGGCCACGATGCACGAATCCTCGAAGCAACAGCCCGTTTGGTAGAGGGCGGATTTTTAAAGCCCCTGCTTATCGGCAATATTGAAGAGGTCAAGGCTAATGCTGCCAAGGGCGGCTACAATATCGAAGGTGTAGAGATCATCGATCCTCTTACCTATGAAGGTATGGACGAAATGGTCAACACCATGATCGAGCTCCGCAAGGGCAAGATGAGCGCCGAAGAGTGCAAGGCTGCTCTGTCCAAGGGTAACTATTTCGGCACAATGCTGGTCAAGATGGGCAAGGCTGATTGTCTGCTTGGCGGCGCTACTTATTCCACCGCTGATACCGTTCGTCCCGCTCTG
>CAZOSH010000039.1:0-4534 GCA_964582395.1 uncultured Oscillospiraceae bacterium
ACTCCCATATAGTCAAGCATTTCCTTGATAATGGGCATCTGTGTTTTGAGCTCCTCCGGCATAGGGCGGCGCTGTGCCTTGTATCCGTCATATTCTATATGTCTGAAGGTCTTGGCTTTGACATCAAAACAGACACAGACACATTCCGGTCTGTGCTCTTCTATCAGCCTGAGATACATATTAAAGAAACCGAACACCGCATTGGTGGGCACACCCTTGGAGGAGGTAAGCATTCGCACTCCGTAAAAGGCGCGGTTTATAAGGCTGTTTCCGTCAATAGCCAAAAGCTTCATAAGATCAACTCCTAACTTAGATATTATATCACAGAATGATTGCAATTAAAATACCCTTTTCACTTGCCCTCAGTTATTAGATCGTAATCTATCCGTCACGATCGGTTGAAGTACACCCCACAAGTAATTCTTGCACCGATACAGTATTTATTATAAGTTTTTTTAATAACTTAATTTGTTTTTTATATTTTACAAATAACTTGACTTGTGGCATAATATGGGCATCCACATAAAGGAGGCATTATTGATGAACAAACATAAAATTGCAGTAGTCGCCGGCGACGGTGTAGGTCCCGAAGTCATCGCCGAGGGTGTCAAGGTCTTGAAAAAGGTGGCGGCCCTTGACGGAGGCTTTGAGTTTGAGTTTACCGAGTACCCTTGGGGTTGTGAATATTATCTGAGGAATGGTCAAATGATGCCCGAAATCGGAATCGAGCTGCTAAAGCAGTCGGATGCCATCTTTTTAGGTGCAGTAGGCGCGCCAAATGTGCCCGATCACATTTCACTTTGGGATCTGCTGCTTAGAATCAGAAAAAGCTTTGACCAATATATCAATCTGCGCCCCGTTAAGCTGCTTCGCGGTGCGCCCTGCCCCCTTAAGGATGTAAAGCGCGAGGATATAGATATGATATTTGTCCGTGAAAACAGTGAGGGCGAATATGCCGGCACCGGAAGATGGCTCAACAAAGACACTCCCGACGAAGTGGTCATTCAGGACGGCGTTTTCTCCCGCCGCGGCTGTGAGCGGGTCATCCGCTATGCCTTTGAGCTTGCGCGCAGAGAGAAAAAGTCTCTCACAAGCATAAGCAAAGGCAATGCGCTGAATTATTCTATGGTATTCTGGGATCAGATCTTCAAGGAAGTAGGCAAGGATTACCCTGATGTTGAAACAAATACCTATCTTGTTGATGCGGCAAGTATGTTTATGGTCAAGGACCCCAAAAGGTTTCAGGTGGTTGTTACCTCCAACCTTTTCGGCGATATACTCACCGACCTAGGCGCCGCCATTTCGGGCGGAATGGGGCTTGCTGCAGGAGCAAATATAAACCCCGAGGGTGAGTTTCCCTCTATGTTTGAGCCCATCCACGGTTCTGCCCCCGATATTGCGGGACAGGGCAAGGCAAATCCCCTTGCTACCATGTGGTCGGCAAGTCAGATGCTTGAGCATTTCGGCTATAAAAAGTGGGCAGACAGACTCATCGATATAATCGAAGAAATTATGACTCAGGCAAAAGTCCTCACCCCCGATATGGGCGGCAGCGCAACCACCGCGCAGGTAGGCGACGAAGTGGTAAGAAAGTTGGGCTAAAATATGACATTACAGCAACTGCATTATTTCAGAAGCGCCTGCAGATATAAAAATATTTCGCTTACCGCTCAAAAAATAAACGTGTCACAGCCTGCCATATCACTTGCCATCAAAAATCTTGAAAAAGAGTTCGGTTGCGCCCTTATCACCCGCGAAAAGGTGGGTTTCTCGCTGACAAGCGAGGGACAAGAGCTGTTAAAGCTCGCCGAAGATCTGCTTGACCATGCCAAAGATGTGGAATCCATTATGAAAGATATAAGCGGCGGTGTTCCGTCGGTAACTATAGGCATTCCGCCTATGGCAAGCGCTCTTTTACTTCCTGAAATACTGATCGATCTGAAAAAGTGCGACTCAGACATAAATATATTGACCCGCGAGGGCGGAAAAGACGACCTTTTGCAGCTTTTGGAAAACAATATGATAGAAATGGCGTTTTTCCCGCACAGTCTTAGCCTTCCAGAACAATATTCCCACATAACCGTGAAAGAGTTTGAAACGGTGTGTTGCCTGTCATCTGAGCACCCTCTGTCAAACCAATCGGAAATAACTCCCAATCAGTTGGACAGCGAACCCTTGGTACTGTTCTCTGAGGGCTATTTTCAAAACGAGCGGATCAAAGAGATATTTGATGCCGCGGGCGCTGTCATGTCACCTCTTCACAGGTCTTCACAGCTTTCCACCATTGAGGAATTGGTGCGAAATAATATCGCGGTGGGCTTTCTCTTTTCCGAACTGGCAGAAAGGATCCCCGGCATCTGTGCCCTCTCCCTTGTACCGCCCATCAAAACTCAAATCAGCTTGGTATGGAAAAAAGACCGACGGCTAAAACCCGGCATGGCACGATTTATCAAACTGATCGAAAATATTTATCATATCAATACTCCATTGTGACCTATCGGTCACAATGGAGTTCTTTCATCTCCTCACAGAGCAGCGTTCAACTCAACCTGATCCGCTACCAAGCAAAAAAGACACCCTGATGGGTGTCTTTTACTTGGCAGCGGATCAAGGATTCGAACCCTGACAAACAGATCCAGAATCTGTCGTGCTACCTTTACACAAATCCGCTATATTGAGTTGTTTTCTTGCGTGCACTAATTATTATACCCATTTATTTTGAGATGTCAAGTATTTTTTGCTTAAAAAGCCCGATATTTTTATAGATTATTCTCTAATATATTTTCCTGCTGATTTTTACCACACAAAAATACTATTGACAAAACAAAAGTCAAATAATATAATGATAAAAAACAAGCAAACGCTGAGATATGGAAGAGTAAGGTGCCCACTACCTGTACAGAGAAATGTCGGTCGGTGCAAGACATGAGGCAGACCACCCCAAAATCACCATGGAGCGGCTGAGTTGAAATCCCTTGAGAGTAAACCCAGACGGGAACTCCCGTTACAGAGCATGGATGTGCAGGCATCCGAGAGTGCCCTTATTTTAAGGGAAAAAGAGTGGTACCGCGGAAGATTTCAGCTTTCGTCTCTTTATTGGAGATGAAAGCTTTTTATTTTATCCACAGGAGGAAACGACAATGGACAACAAAATGATGACAGGTGCGCAAATCGTTATCGAAACCCTCATCGAGCAGGGCGTTACCGATGTTTTCGGTTATCCCGGCGGTCAGGTGCTGAACATATACGACGAGCTTTACAAGGCAAGCGACCGTATCAATCACTATCTCACCGCCCACGAGCAGGGCGCTTCCCATGCCGCAGACGGCTATGCCCGCGCAACGGGCAAGGTGGGCGTTGTTATTGCCACCTCCGGACCGGGCGCTACCAACCTTGTTACAGGTATTGCTACCGCTATGCTTGACTCCATCCCTATGGTCGCCATCACCGGCAATGTGCCCACAAGCCTTATCGGTAAGGACAGCTTTCAGGAGATCAACATCACCGGTATCACCCTGCCCATCACCAAGCATAATTACTTCGTTACCGATGTAAGTGAGCTTGCCGACACCATCCGCGAAGCCTTCCAGCTTGCAAAGTCGGGCAGACCCGGTCCCGTTTTGGTTGATGTGCCCAAGGATGTGCAGGTGGCACTCTGCGAGTATGAAAAGCAGGATATAGTCGCTCCCTTCCCCCAGAGAATTGCGCGAGATGAGCGCATAGCCGAAGCTATCGAGCTTATCAACAATGCCGAAAGACCTTATTTCTATATCGGCGGCGGTGCGGTTTCTGCCAATGTGGGCAAAGAGATCATGGCGCTTGCCGAAAAGTGCGATGCTTATATGGGATGCACACTGATGGGTCTTTCCGCAACACCTACCGACCACGAAAGATTTTTGGGTATGGAGGGTATGCACGGACATTTTGCTTCCACTATGGCAAACAGCAAGGCTGACCTTATCGTTGGTATCGGTGTCCGTTTCAGCGACCGCGCAACCGGTAACACTTCCACCTATTGCAAAAATGCAAAGATCATTCAGCTTGACTGCGATCGCTCCGAAATAAACAAGAATATCCACGTTGACCTCGCCCTTATCGGCGACCTTAAGCATTCTCTCACCGAGATACTCAAGGGCGTAAAAGAGCGTAACCTTCCTCAGTGGGATGCTCAGGTAAAGGAGATCATCGCCAAAGAGCAGGCAATTGCCGACAGAGCGGCAGCTTTAGCCGGCGACCGTCTGACCCCCGCTCAGGTATTTGATATTATCAACGAGCTTAAGAGCGAGGATTCGGTGGTTGCCACCGATGTTGGTCAGCATCAGATGTGGAGCGCACAGTATCTCCGCTTTGACAAGCCCCGCAAGTTTGCTTCCAGCGGCGGTCTTGGCACAATGGGTTATGGTTTGGGCGCTGCTCTGGGTGCACAGGTGGCAACGGGTGTGAGAAGTATTCTCATCACCGGTGACGGCAGTTTCGGAATGAATCTCAACGAGCTTGCAACCGCTGTCTCGTATAATATTCCCACAACCATCGT
>CAZOSH010000039.1:4544-9062 GCA_964582395.1 uncultured Oscillospiraceae bacterium
TCTGGGTATGGTTCGCCAGTGGCAGACACTTTTCTACGGAAAGCGTTACTCCAACACCATTTTAGACCGCAAGACCGATTTTGTTAAGCTTGCCGACGCCTTTGGACTGCAGGGCGAAAGGGTCAACGATGCAGACGGATTTAGGGCGGCATTTGAGCGTTCTCTCAAAGCCGACGGCCCCTATCTCATCGAGGTGGCAATTGATGCCGACGAGTTTGTTCTGCCCATGGTGCCTCCCGGAGGCTCTATGTCCGACCTTATCACTTCCAAGGAGGATACTGTAAAATGAAAAAGTTTGTAATCGGCGTTTATGTTGAAAATAAATACGGTGTTCTTGCCCGCATCTCGAGTATGATAATGCGTAAGGCATTTAACATTGACTCCATCGCCAGCGGAATGACCAACGACGATGCTTTTTCCCGAATCACCATCACCCTCCGCGGTGAGGATTATCATTGCGATCAGCTGATCCAGCAACTGAAGAAGCTCCACAATGTCAAGAGTGTTGATGTGCTCAACAAGGATGACTGCGTAGAGCGTGAAATGATGCTCATCAAGGTCAAGAACTCTCCCTACAACCGCACCGAAGTCATGGCAGCTGCCGAGATCTACCGCGGAAAGATATTTGACTACAGCGTTGACACACTCTGTGTTGAGGTCACGGGCGAACCTTCAAAGATCAATGCCTTTATCGACATTATGAAACCCTTGGGCATTTTGGAGATAGTCCGTACCGGAACCGTGGCAATGGAACGCTCACGCGTTCTCGCCGATCCCACCGAGGACACTCCTCATTCAAAAATGTAAATAACAACAAAACACCCGATGTCGAGAGGTAATGACATCGGGTGTTTGTTATATAGAAAGACCGCAGAACTCAATCAATGATTCTTACTCGGATCACGCCGTCAATGGCTTCGATATCGCCCTTGGTACGGGCGGGGATCTCTTTATCCACCTCAACGATGGTATAGGCATAATCGCCCTTGGAGCCGTTGGACAAATTTTCGATGTTCAGCCCTTCGCCCGAAACAATTGCGGTTATCTGAGAGAGCATATTCGCTATATTTCTGTGAGCGATGCAGACACGGCTCTTTCCGCTGTAAGGAATGGATACTGTGGGATAATTGACCGAGCGGTTGATATTTCCGTACTGCAAAAAGTCCACAAGCTCCCTTGCCGCCATAACGGCACAATTATCTTCGCTTTCTGCAGTGGAAGCACCCAAATGGGGAATACAGACGGTGTTTTTCATTTTAAGTGTCTGCTCGGTGGGGAAATCGGTAACATAGCAAGCCACCTTTCCGCTCTCCAAGGCCTTCGCCATATCCTCGGCATTTACCAGATCGGCGCGGGCAAGATTGATGATCCTCACTCCGTCGCGCATTTTGGCAATGGTGTCGCGGTTGATCATTCCCTTGGTATCGGCTGTTGCGGGAACGTGAAGTGTTATGTAATCCGACTCGGCATATATCTCGTCGTAATTTTGTGCATGATGAACATGGCTTGACAGATTCCACGCACCGTGGACTGTAAGGAAAGGATCGCAACCGATGACATTCATTCCAAGATGGCGGGCGGTATTTGCCACCATTCCGCCGATAGCTCCCAATCCGATAACGCCAAGGTTTTTGCCGGCTATCTCACAGCCGCCAAACTGACCCTTGCCCTTTTCTACCGCCTTGGCAACGTCGCCCTCAAGGCTTTTTGCCCACTGCACACCGCCCACTATATCGCGGGATGCCAGCATCAGCGCGGCAATAGCAAGTTCCTTAACGCCGTTTGCATTGGCGCCTGGTGTGTTGAAAACCACGATACCCTGCTCTGCGCAGCGGTCGATGGGAATATTATTCACTCCCGCACCTGCGCGGGCAATGGCTAAAAGACTTTCGGGAAATGCTTCATCCAGCAGATTTGCCGAGCGCACCATATAGCCGCAGGGGTTTTGGGTATCCTCGGCCACATTGTAAAGATTCTTGTCAAATACATTGATGCCTACAGGGGCGATCTTATTTATAAGCTTGATATTATACATTTTTATACTCCTTTTTGTAATGTTATTTATCAAATAGCATTACAAGCAGACAGTACTGCGGAAAAATAACAAGTATTTTTCACAATGCTCACCCTATGCCAACGGCACTCCTTTCCTTTTGTTATATAAAATTATGCCATTTTGAACGCACCTTTGCAAGATATATTTGCAATATTTTTATTGCAAATATATTAGAAGTTTTTATGATTTCGGGTCAGAAATTTGTGATATTTGTCGATAAAGCCCTTACATTCCACTATTTTCACCGGTCAGCAGGGGTAAATATTCATTCCATCTGTGCTGACGGATGGGCATTACAGGGTGGTCGAAATCATCAAAAATAAGCACAAGCGCGGGGGTGATTCCCCGATAATCCGCAGTAAAATAAAAATCTCTCAGCTTGCCCTGCCGTATAAGCCGTTTTGCGGTGGCGTGGTAGTTAAAATATGCCAAGCTATTCACCTCAGTCATAGCATTTGACAAAATAGGGCGAGTGATGCATAATTTAATTAATATTAAAAGCGAGGTATTTGCTATGATAGATTTTAAAAATGTTGAACAGAAAAATCTTCCCGCTTTCAAGGGCGGTGAGGGCGCGTTTACTCCCAAAATGGTCACCGATGAGCTGAACAAGATCATGCTAGGCAAGCTGGAAAAAGGCTGTTCCATCGGTCTGCACATCCACGACACCTCTTCTGAAATAATCTTTTTCATCAGCGGTCAGGGCAAGGTCATCCACGACGGCAAGGAGGAGACCGTCTCCCCCGGTCTATGCCATTATTGCAAAATGGGCAGCGAGCACAGCCTGATAAACACCGGCGACGAACCCCTTATGTTCTACGCAGTAGTCCCCGAGCATAAATAAAGGGATCCATCAAATGCCCTCCTTGTGCAAAGGAGGGATGCGCGTCAGCGCAGGGAGGATTGTCAACACATAAAAATCAGCGCAAGGACTGCTCGTTATCCATATTATCCAACCACTCGGCTTCCTTTAATAAGGAAGCTTTTTTGTTGCACTTTCCCATTATTTTCCTCGAACATTTGTTCGATTTTTTCTTGCTATTTTGGCGCTGCTGTATTATAATGATCGTAGTTGGTTGCGGTGGTGAAAGGTGGATTGATTTTCAGCCTTAAATTATCGCGGCTGCCGAGATTCTTCGACTTCGCTCAGAATGACACAGTGGTGGTGAAATGTGGCATAGTATCCACCCTTTGGGGCAATACTGCCACCTTTTGTGGCATAAAATGCCATTATGTAGCAGAAAACATTACGGGAGTGGTGAACTGTGGAACGCAATGCATATCTATGCATAGACCTGAAAAGCTTTTTCGCCTCGGTTGAATGTGTGGACCGAGGACTTGACCCATTTAAAGCCAACCTTGCCGTTTGTGACATTTCCCGCGGCAAGGGCGCCATTACCCTTGCTATTTCCCCCGCTATGAAGGCTTTGGGTGTCAAAAACCGATGCCGCGTTTTTGAGATTCCCGAGCATATCAAATACATTGCCGCCAAGCCGAGAATGAAGCGGTATATGGAGGTTTCGGCACAGATCTACGGCATTTATCTACGCTATATCAGTCCCGAGGATATCCACGTTTATTCCATTGACGAATGTTTTATTGATGTTGCTCCATACCTGCACACCTATAACAAAACGCCCCGTGAAATGGCGGTTATGCTGATGGACGCGGTGCTAAGTGAGACCGGCATTTGCGCCACTGCGGGGGTGGGAACAAATATGTTTCTTGCCAAGGTTGCGCTGGACATCACCGCCAAGCATTGCGATGACCATATCGGATATCTTGACCGGGAGGAGTTTCGCCGCACCATATGGCATCACCGCCCCATCACCGATATATGGCAGGTGGGCAGGGGCACTGCCAAGCGGCTTGCAAAGTACGGCGCTTATGACCTTTTCGGTGTCACTCAGCTTGACGAAAAGCTGCTTTTTCGTGAGTTTGGTGTCACCGCAAGGTATCTCATTGACCACGCCCACGGAATCGAACCTTGCACCATCAAGGATATTCAGTCCTATGAAAAGAAAAGCGCCTCCCTTTCACACAGTCAGATACTTTTCGAGGATTACAACTTTGAGGATGCCTTGATAATCGTCAAAGAAATGGTGGATGTGCTGACCCTTGAAATGGTAGAAAAGCATCTTGTGGGCTGCAGTATCGCTTTGGGAGTGCATTATTCCAAGGAAGTTCAGCCACCCACAGGCGGCAGCCGCAAAATAGGCGAGTATACCAATTCATATAAGCATCTTTCGGAATATTTTGAAAAGCTTTACCACGAAACCACCCGCCGCGATGCGCCCATCCGCAAGCTGAGCATAAGTATAAACGAATTGGAGGATGACAGCTTTACCACCATAAATCTGTTTACCAATGCCCGTGCCGATGAACGGGAACGGAAGCTGCAGGAAACAGTGCTTACCCTGAAGGGCAAATACGGAAAAAACTCAGTGCTTAAGGGTATCAAC
>CAZOSH010000040.1:0-7432 GCA_964582395.1 uncultured Oscillospiraceae bacterium
CTGAGAAAGTGCGCTGTCGCTTTCCCTGCTCAGCTTTGCAAGGGTGGCTTCAACCTGCTCTTCAAGCTGAGCTAAGGTCTGATTTGCCTTGCCCTGAATCTTACTCAGTTCTGCCTCGGCAGTACGCATTCTTTCATCGCAGTATACAGCAGCGGTGCGGCGCAGTTCCTTTGCATTCTGCTCAGCGCGCTCGATGGTTTCTGCGGCGCGGCGGCGTGCTTCGTTAGTTATCTCATTGGTGTTGACCAGCTGAGTTGCATATTCCTCTGCAGCGGCGCGGGTCTTTGCAGCTTCCTTCTCGGTGGCGGCAAGAATAGCATCACGCTTGTTGACTATTTCCTTTGCCATCTGCAGCTCTGCAGGGATCTCTTCCTTTATTTCATCAAGCAGATCAAGAAGCTTTTCGCGATAATTTCTAGACAAAATAGAGGGCGCATCCTCTACCATTTCATACAACTTGCCGATAAGTTCTTCCATATGGCTGTCTTTCATTTATGTATCCCCCTATATATTATTTTTAATTCTATCTGCGACATTTTGCGGCACATAAGCCGAAATATCTTCACCCTTAGCGGCAAGCTCTCTCACCAATGTGGAAGAGACCTCACCCATTCCCTCGGGCGCGGGAATCAGCACGGTCTGCGCGGCGGGATATTTATCCCGATTAAAGTCCGCCTGAAGTATTTCAAAGGCGGTATCCTTTTCGTTTCGGATGCCCTTGACGATGGCGGAAATGCCGTGGCTTTCTGCATACTCAAACAACATTCCGCTCCAAATGTCTACCTGCACATTGGGAAGTCCTGCCACTGCCTGCCTTATCATTTCGGCGCGCTCCGTGAGAGAAAACAAATACTTTTTTTCCTCATTGACCATCACGCAGACAGTCACGCTGTCAAAAAGTCGGGCGGCGCTCTCTATAATTGCCAAATGCCCTAGGGTTATGGGGTCAAAGCTGCCGGGAACGAGAGCCTTTCTCATTCACTCTTCTCCTCACCGTCACGGGTTACGGTTATGATGACCGTCTTTCCGTAATTGTATTCTTTAAGCACTCTGTAGGGTGCGGGCAGCTCGGGGAAGGGTATTCCGCGCTCTGTCTCACATATTATTATACCACCCTGTGCCAAAAGGTCAAGAGTACATATTTTAGAAAGTGCGGAAGAAAGCAATTTGGTATGATAGGGCGGGTCTAAAAAGATAAGCCCGAAGCGTCCCTTTTTCATTCGTGACAGCATTGCAACACCGTCACCACAATAGACCTCCGATTGCTCGGTAAAGCCGCAGTTTGCAATGTTCTTACGGGCGATGTCGGCGGCCTTTCTGTCCATATCTGCAAATACGCAGGAATAAGCGCCTCTTGACAGAGCCTCAATACCCAACTGACCGCTGCCGCAGAAAAGGTCAAGAGCATGTCTGCCCTCGATATCAAACTGAATTATATTGAATATGGACTCCTTTACCCTGTCGGTAGTGGGGCGGGTGTCATATCCTTCGGGGGCGGCAAGCTTTTTGCCGCGGGCTTTTCCTGTTATTACTCTCATTGTTTTTCACCTTCAAAGAAACTTACTATTCTTTCAGCCACGTCGCGGGGTACAACACGCATCAATTCCTCCGCGCTTGCCTCGGATATGGCTTTTATTGTTTTAAAGGTCTTGAGCAGAGCTTTTTTGCGAGCTTCGCCCACACCTTCTATTCTGTCTAATTTGGATGTTTTTATCTTGCTTCGGCGCACGCCCTGATGGAAGGTCACCGCAAAGCGGTGGGTCTCCTCCTGAATTCTGCCTACAAAGGCAAAGACTGCGGGGGTTGCCGTAAGTCCCGTTTCTTCGCCCTGACAATTTACAAGTCCGCGGGTGCGGTGTTTGTTATCCTTGACCATTCCGAAAACGGGGATGGCTACACCTCTCTCTTCAAGCACCCGCTTGGCGCTTTCGGTCTGGGTGATGCCGCCGTCCATAAGGAACAGATCGGGCAGGGGCAAAAAACCTTCGTCGCCGTTGAGTGCTCGGTCAAGGCGCCTGCCCAGCACTTCGGCAATGGATGCGGGGTCGTCACCGGGTGCGGCTTCTTTTATTTTGAACTTTTTGTATGCGCTCTTGTGGGGTTTGCCCTTGACGAAAACCGTCATAGATGCCACGGCATCGCTACCCGCGGTATTGGAAATATCAAAAGCCTCTATCCGCCCAGGCGGGGCAATGCCAAGCATTTCACCGAGGTCGGAAAGGGTCTTGCGCTCTTTTTCTTCTTTTTTCTCCATCAGTTCCAGCTCGGCACAGGCATTGCTTTGGGCAAGCTCGGTCATTTTTTTCTTTTCGCCTCGCTGAGGAACTATAAGACTGCATTTGCCGCCCCGCAGGTCGGAGAGCATCTGTTCGGTAGCCTGCTTGCTTTCAAGCTCGCAGGAAAGATATATTTCCCTCGGCGCAGTACCGATCATTGGATAGTATTGGTTTATAAAGCTTTCAATATCCCGTGATGCGTCCTCCTCGTCGGCGCCGTCGAAGAAAATAATGCGCTTATCGGCTAAATTGCCCTTCACATAGGAAAGCGCCGCAACGCATCCGCGGGAGCCGCGGGATGCAAAGCCTATTGCATCGGCATCGGAAAATGCCGCCGCGGAAACTATGGTATCACTGCGCAGACGCTTGATGGCATTGAGTCGGTCACGAAGCAATGCCGCCCGCTCAAAGTTCAGTTCCTCGGCGCAGGCCTCCATTTCTTGCTGAAGTGACCGCTCCAAGGCGCTTCCCTTGCCTTCAAAAAGCAGGCAAGCCTGGTCTATCAGGTCAGAAAAAGTCTCACGGCTTACCTCTCCCGTACAAACACCACAGCATTTGCCGATATGATATTGCAAGCAGGGGCGCTCCTTGCCTATATCGCGGGGAAACACCTTTGAGCAGGAAGGGAATGAAAAAATATCATTCACCGCCCGCAGAGCGGCATTTGCAGTTCCTCTGCCGCCGTAGGGTCCGAAGTATTTTCCGCCCTTTTCCCGCTTGCTCTCTACCGAAAATCGGGGATATTCACCGTCACTCAGCTTGATAAAGGGATATCCCTTATCGTCCTTAAGCAAAATATTATATTTGGGTTTATACTTTTTTATCAGGGTATTTTCAAGCACCAGAGCATCAAGCTCGGTGGGTGCATTTATAACCTCAAAATCACAGACCTTTGACACCATTTTGGAAGTCTTGTAGGTGTGATTGGGGCTGGGTGCAAAGTATTGGCTGACTCGGTTTTTAAGTGCCTTTGCCTTGCCCACATAAATGACGTTGCCGTCTCTATCATGCATCAGATAAACACCGGGGGTCAGAGGCAGGCGCATAGACTTTTCCCGCAGTTGTTTAAGTGTCAAGTCTGTCCGCCTCCTCTATTTTCGGGATGCAGAAGGCTGCCGTCCCTACAGATGTCTTTTCTATCTTTCCGATACCAAAAGCTTATTTTTTCCCTATTAATAGAATACGCCGCATTATGCAATGCGGCGCTGATGCCCAGGCTTCTACAATTATTATTCGCCGAAATTGCTCTCGATCAGAGTGCAGAGAGCATTGACTGCGTCTTCCTCATCGGGGCCTTCAGCCGAGATGGTGATTGTGCTGCCTTTGACTATGCCGAGGGACAGAACACCAAGCAGGCTCTTTGCATTGACCTTGCGTTCTTCCTTCTCGACCATAACGGTGCTCTTAAACTCATTAGCCTTCTGGATAAAGAAGGTTGCAGGTCTTGCATAAAGACCTACCTGATTATCCACCGTTGCTTCTCTTGAAAACATACTAATACCTCGTTTCTGCGTGGGGCGATACTCTCCCACCTAACTTATCCTTACAAACTATAATAGCATATAAGTTCCCAAATGGCAACATTTTTTTGCGAAATGATAATTTTTGGTATGATCTGTCGGTAAAAAATGGCTTATGTACTGTTTTACAGCGGCAACCACATAAGAACTATGGGCATAAAGACGGCGGGGATCATATTTGCCACATTAAACTTCTTTACATCCCAAAGGTTAAAGGCTATAAGCATCATTACCGCAGAGCCCACAAGTGACATCTGATTTATGACAAGATCGGGCAAAAACCTTGTTGCAACACCCGAAAGAAGCACAAATATGCCCTGATATACAAATACGCTGACCGATGCGAACATTACGCCTATGCCGTAAACCGATGCGAAGATCATTGCGGTTATGGCATCTATTACGCCTTTTGTATAAAGCATGGAAGGGTCACCCATTCCGTCATTCATACCGCCCACTATCGCCATTGCGCCCGCGCAGAAAACGATGGACGCAGTGACAAAGCCTTCAGCCGCACTGCCCTCGCCCCTAGAAAACTTCTTGGACAGCTTTTCGCCTATCTTATCAAAAAAGCGGTCAATGCGGATAAGCTCACCGATTATTCCGCCCAGCACAAGGCACAAGAGCAATCCCATCATATAGGACGAGCTGAGCATTCCCTCTTTGCTTGCGGTAAGAGATGCAGTTATAACACCGGTCACACCGATAAAGAATACTGCCGTTGCCGAACCTGTAAAAATTATTTTTTTGAATCGTTCAGGAATACCCTTTTTAAACAGCATTCCCAAACCGCTGCCTGCAATGACCAGCACTGCATTTACTATATTTCCTATTCCTATCATATTCCATATCCACCTTCTTATTTACAGAAAAACACCATAAGAATTATAAAACTCTTTACTCAGCGTGTCAATTACTTCAGTGTCACCACAGTGACACCCATTTCCCCCTCGCCGTAAAGTCCGTTTCGGAAGGACTTTACCTGAGGACACTTTCTCAGCCACGCCTGTATCTTCTGACGAAGCACACCCGTGCCCTTGCCGTGAATTATGGTAACCGTTTCAAGATGAAGTCGTGATGCATTGTAGATATATCGCTCTACCTCCATAATGGCATCATCTGCAATCTGTCCGCGGACATCTATCGATGACGGTGCAGCCTTTGCCGCGGTGACCTTGGGTGAGTCTTTGACCTCTTTTTTCTTTGCTTGTTCGTTTTCAATAAGACGCAGATCGTCCAATGCGGCGGTAAGCTTCATAATTCCCGCCTGCAGCTTGACCTCTCCTCCCTTGGGAAGCTCAAGCACTGTGGCGCGGATGCCCGTGCTTGCCATTTCCACCGTATCGCCTACCACTAAAGGTCTGGGCAAGGGACCCGGCTTGGGCCGTTCGATACCGACCTGAGTTTTGCTTTCAGCCTCATTAAGCTGACCGCGCATTGCGGCGCGTGCGGCGGAAATATTGACATCCTCGCCCTTTTTGGCGGCTTCCTGCATCTTGCGAGCGTCGGTAAGCACCATATCTGCCGCCGCGCGGGCATTGTGCAATATCTCCTGTGCCTGCCGTCTCGCATCGGCAATCAGGCGCTCACGCTCGGCATCAACCTTTTCAAGCTTGTCGGTTGCCTCGCGGCTCATTTCTTCGGCACGGCGCTTTTGTCTTTCGGCAGTCTCTATTCTGCCCTCCAAAGCCTGGCGCTTTTCTTCAAGAGAAGAAATGACCTCTTCAAACCGTCTGCTGCCACTGTCTATACGGGCATCTGCCGCATCTATAATATTTTCGGGCAAGCCAAGTCTGCGGGAAATTGCAAAAGCATTGGACTTTCCCGGCACACCAAAAACAAGCTTATATGTGGGCATAAGTGTCTTGACATCAAACTCGCAAGAGGCATTTTCTACCCCCTTGGTTTCAAGGGCATACACCTTCAGCTCGGCATAGTGGGTTGTTGCCGCCACGGTTGCGCCTTGAGCGCGAAGCTGCTCAATGACCGCGATGGCAAGCGCCGCACCCTCAACGGGGTCGGTTCCCGCACCCAGCTCGTCAAGCAATACCATTGTACCCTTTTGGGTGTGCTGACATATCTCAACAACAGTCCGCATATGGGAGGAGAATGTGGACAGCGATTGCTCGATGCTCTGCTCGTCGCCTATATCTGCAAATATCTGCTTGTATATCACTATCTGACTCTCATCCGAAGCGGGAACAAACAGACCGCACTGTGCCATAAGTGTAAGCAGACCCAATGTCTTGATGCTTACCGTCTTACCGCCCGTATTGGGACCTGTGATAACTACAGTATCGGTGCTTCCGCCCACCGAGAAATTAATGGGAACAGCCTTTTCCTTAGGCAGCAACGGATGCTTTGCCCGCTTGATATCGGTTTTTCCCGTTTCTACAAGCTTGGGTCTTGATGCTTCCAAAGCATATGCAAGCTTTGCCCTTGCAAATATAAAATCAAGGTTGCACAGCAGCTCATAATCCCGCATTGTCTGACTTGCAAACTGCGCAGCCTCGTTGCTGAGCTCCATCAATATGCGTTCTATTTCCGTTTCTTCCTTGCTTGTCAGTACGCGGATATTGTTATTCAGCTCTACTACCGCCGCAGGCTCGATAAACAGAGTCGCGCCGCTTGAACTTACATCGTGCACAAGACCGCCGAAGGATGAACGGTATTCAGCCTTGACGGGCACAACGAATCTGCCGCCGCGCTGGGTGACTATGCTGTCCTGAAGCATCTTCGAATAGGTAGTACTCGATGTGATGCCCGACAGCACATCGCGCACCTTTGAAGATGCGGTGCGTATCTGCCGTCTTATCTGATAAAGCTCAGCCGATGCATTATCCGCCATTTCTTCGGGAGAAATGATGGATGATGTTATTTTTTCTTCTAAATATTTATTACCTGCCAATGAGGAAAAAAGCTCGTCAAGGCTTGTTCTTTGCCCCTTTCGCTCGGCGGCATAATCGCGAGTGGCTCGGGCGCAACGAAGCAGAGCCGCCAATTCAAGCAGCTCTGACATATTGAGCATTCCGCCCTTTTCTGCCCTGTCCAAAGCACCCGTCATATCACGGAGGCCAGAGAATGCGGGGCTGCCGAACATGCCCGCAAGCAGCACCGCGTCGGCGGTCTCCTGCTGCAGCTTCTCGCATTCATAAAGTGATATGCAGGGGCGCAGGCTCAGGCACTTTTCCTTTGCGCTGTCAGAAGCTGCAAAGGCTGCCAATCTCTCAAGCACCTTAGGCAATTCAAGCACCGCTATTGATCTTTCAAAAAGTTCGTTCATCGTATTTCTCCAAGACTGTTGTAATGGTTATGATTCCACCCGGACGCTTTCAGCGCTTCGGCACGCTACATTCATTGTAAAAGTCCAATGTTTTAAAGCCACGTTCCAAGCAAGAGCGCAGATATCTTCCCGAAAAATCGGAAAGTGTGTTCGCTTCATCAAGGCTGACCGACACCGAAAGCAGTTTCTTCAGGTCGCAGATCAGCATATGCCGCGCCGCAGATAAGGCATTTTCAGATAGTTCTATACCGAAGCGTGCAGCACAATTTGGGCAATAGACCTCGCCCCTCTCGGGAATAGCTCTGCCCTTCTGCAGCACCTCGCCGCACCCCGAGCAACTGTACAGGTCGGGC
>CAZOSH010000040.1:7442-8984 GCA_964582395.1 uncultured Oscillospiraceae bacterium
GGCTCATAGCCGCTCTGCGCCATATACCGCAACTCAAAGGCGGCTTTTATCAGCGGCTCGGGGTATTTGCCGCCGCTTAAAGCGTAAAGGCAATTGAGTGTCAGCCGTAAAAGCTCCTCTCCGCCTATCTGCTCCTCTTCCTCTTCAAGTCCAAGCACTTCGGCAAAATATGAAGCAAGCGCCATTCGGGTAATATCACTCCGCAGCCCTTCAAATTGCTCAACCACCTGGGCTTCGTTGAGGGAATATCTGCCCTGATTTTCATAAAGCACCATATCGGAGCAGCAAAAAAGCTGCGCGCTCGATGCCAAACGGCTGTTTTTTCTGCTGACGCCGCGGGCCTTGACGGTAACTCTTCCCAATTTGTCAGACAGCACAGTAAGGACGCGGTCAGCGTCCTTATATTGCACACTGCGTATTACCAAGCCCCGTGTCGAAACAAACATCGTCTTTATCCTTAATCGTTATAGTATCCGAAATTGCGCACCTGAGCGGGATTGTTTCGCCAATCCTCCTTGACCTTTACCCAAAGTTGCAAGAACACCTTTTTATCAAGGTATTTTTCCATATCCTTGCGGGCAAGGGCACCCACCTTTTTGAGCATTTCACCCTTTTTGCCGATGATTATGCCCTTATGGCTTGTCCTCTCGCAGTAGATAACCGCAGAGATCTCCGCAAGCTCACCTATATCATACTGCTCTATCTCGATGGCGATACCGTGGGGAATCTCCTTATCAAGGCAAAGCAGCAGCTTTTCGCGTATGGTCTCAGCCGCCACCTGACGGGCAGGCTGATCGGATTTCATATCATCGGGATAAAGCTGAGGTGACTCGATACACATTTCCTTCAGCACATCCAAAAGACGGTCTACCCCGTCACGCTTGGATGCGGAAACGGGAATTATATTCTCAAACTCGCAAGCCTCGCTGTAGATCTGAATGACCGCAAGCAGGTCTTCCTTTTCCTTGATGGTATCTATCTTATTAATGACCAAAATGGCGGGAATCTTTTCCGCCTTGATCTTGTCTATCAGTTTTTGTTCGGGGATGCCGATTCGTGCCACCGGCTCGACGATAAGTATAGCCGCATCAACATCTGCAACCGTGTCCTCGATGACCTTGGTCATAAAATCACCGAGGCGGTTGCGTGCCTTATGCAGACCGGGGGTGTCGATAAAAACAAGCTGACATTCGTCGCTGTTGACGATACCCGTAATTCTCGTTCTTGTGGTCTGGGGCTTGGAAGACACGATGCTGACCTTACTTTTACACAGTGCATTCAGCAGGGTGGATTTACCCGCATTCGGTCTGCCCACTATAGAAAATATACCTGTTTTTGTTATCATCTTTATTCCCTTTCAAGTCCCAATTTCTTGAGTATTTCTTCTTCCTTTTGGCGCATTGCCGCCTTTTCCTCGCCCTCGTCAATATGGTCAAAGCCCAGCAGATGGAGCATACTGTGCACCGTCAGATAGGCGCACTCGCGGGCAACACTGTGGCCGAACTCCTTTGCCTGCTCACGGGCGCGGGAAAGGGATATCAC
>CAZOSH010000041.1:0-516 GCA_964582395.1 uncultured Oscillospiraceae bacterium
CCAATGACCGTTGGTCCATAATAACAAGCGGCTCTCTCTCCAAGGATACATCTTCTCCCACCAAAGGACTTAACGGAGTCGAGTATGTAAGATATAACTATACTGCCGAAGAAGTTTTAGCGGAAAAAGGGCATATTCTTGCAGTTAAAGCAGAGGATATAACCGCCTTTAAAAACGGAACACTCGACGGAAGCAAAATACTGAACATAACAAAATCTGACAGCGACGGCACTCTTGTTGGCTCCGAAATATTAGTAATGCAAGACTCAAGCGGCAAGGTAACCGATATTACCCCCTCAGGCGTGTCGGTGGTCGGAAAGCTTTCGGTAGTCGATACCGGTGGAAAATATACCGTGGATATTGATGGACGTATTTACGGTGATAATCTTGATCCCGACAAACCTTTTGCAACCTTTATTTATGACTATGCTCCCACCGCTATTGCCTATTTCTCCACACGCAACAAGACCCGAATCTATGCAAAAGCTGAAACACTTGTAGATATGCAGTTTGTTT
>CAZOSH010000041.1:526-2874 GCA_964582395.1 uncultured Oscillospiraceae bacterium
TGTTTACGGAAATGAAGAACATTCGGTTTTTGAAATAGGCAATTTCTATAACGAATTCTATAATGTTAAGCGAAATAACACAGAGTTCATCGGTTACGATTGGGACGATGACGGAAAGATTGATGCGGTTGTCATAAATGATCCCGCAATAGTAAAGATACGCGCGGTCAAGGAAAACGAGATTGGACTTGCCCAAAATGCTACAAATGCAGGTTATTGCGGTCACGGTTGGTGTGTTGGCACGACCCACCGAATCGAGACCCTTTCGGTATATGACAGAATCTCGGTAGATGATTTCGCCATTATGAAGGGCGATTACAAGAACGAGACCGCTGTTCTCTCTGAAATTACCGAGATAGTAGGCAAGCTGACCGCTATTGATTGGGAAAAGGGCACCTGCGTAATCGACGATATCACCTATGAGATATGCATCGGCGGCGAGACCCCCTACGGCTACAGTGCAAACCCCTACCGTTGGGAAAGCAAGGAGCTCGAAACAGAGCTGATGGGCAATAAGGTCAAGGTATACACCGACGGAAAGTACATTGTTCACTTTGTTGAGACCGCACTCGAAAAGACAATTCCCCCTGCTGATGACAGCGAGTTTGTACAGAAGAATATTTTCACATCCTCTCTCTATCAAAAGGGCATCAAGTATGAACAATACTCTGCAACGGAGTATAGAATCACCTTTGATTCCAAGCTTGACAGCTATGCAATAGTCCTTCCCGTAACCTTGGGAAAATGCTATGAGATCCGCTTTAATACCCTTCCCGAAAAGTTGGGTGTTGTACGCATTACTGTTGATCCATATAATCAGACCGACGGAAATTATTACAACACAAAAAATAATATTCTCTGTCTCAGCGGCGCGCCGAAAAACAGCACCGAGACCAACTTTATGCACGTTCCTCAGCGGGATGAGTATCTTGTTATAGTCACGGGCAACAAGCTTGACGATGTATTCATCGGTGAGCAGACCATTGTTTCAGAGGGCGAAAGCAATATTGATTGGTGGATCCCCGAGGAGCAGGGCAGCATCAAGCGGGGCGACAGTAACCTGATGGGCGATATTGATTGGACAAGTGAAGAGTTCATAGATAATATGTATGAACCCGTCCGCGCAAAATACCCCGAATATATCACCCGCAATATGATCGGCAAGGATCAGTCGGGCAAGTACAATATGTACAGCTATGTTTATACTCCCGAAAACTACAAGACCACCTTCCTGCTTGCCAGCGGTATTCACGGCAACGAAGAGCCTTCGTATTTTGCCCTTGCCAAGCTGATGGAGCTTATTGCCAATGCCGATGAGACGGACAAGCATCTGTATTTCCTCAGACAGAATGTACGGTTTGTTGTCATTCCCCTTATGAATCCTTGGTCGGTCTCTCAGGATAAGAATATTCGCCAGAACTCCACGGGAACCGATATGAACCGCGACTTCCCCAACCTTACTCAAAAAGAGACCCAAAATATTATGGCTGAGTTCCGCAAATATGCAGATGAAGCTACTATGCTTTTTGATTTCCATTGCGCAAGCAACACCGAAACCTCTGATATGTATTATAACTTTGCAATTCAGGCAGATAACTCACACATCATATTCCGCACTCTCAATCAGTTGCATCACAGACAGAAGGAACTGGGATATGTTGAAAAGCTTCAGGCTATGGCATATGTCCCCGGTGTTTATATCAAGACAAACACTACCCTGCAAGGCAGAGCGTATAATGAGTTTGGCATATCTACCATCACCGCAGAGCATTTTATGGCAACCACCGGCTTCCCCGACGGATTTACCGCAAAGGGAATGACCCACGCGGTTGAGGCATTTGGAAATATGATAATTCAAAATGCATATTACTATGTAGAAAAGGCAAGCACTTAATAGCCGTATATAAAAAATGACGGACACAAAGTCCGTCATTTTTTAATCTTTTATGTGCTTCGAATTATATATTCTGTGCTTTGCCAAAAACCGCCGCAGAGATTTTTTATGGCTGCACAGCTTTTCCTGACAGTTTTCGCAAGAAAGGCTGCAATTGGTTTTTTCTAAAAATCTTTCGGGATATTTACGCTTTAATATCTCCCACTCAATAACCAACGCAAAAGAAAGTACAAGCAGGCTTAGAGTGTAAACATTCCGCACAAAGATAAGGGGCAGAAACATCATAAGGTAATCCCAATTGTATATCTGACAGGTCACGCAGCATTTGTTTTGCATTATCCATTCTTGAAACGGGCAAAAGAACAAAATGCATATCATATCAAATACCGAGAAGAAAAGACAGATTATAAATATCATCTCTTCATCGATGACACCCGTATAGAAAAGCAGTCCG
>CAZOSH010000041.1:2884-8906 GCA_964582395.1 uncultured Oscillospiraceae bacterium
GATAATTGCCGCCACCGCTACAGTTATGATCGCAACTATGATTGCCGAGTTTTTATGGTGGGTTATTACATCGGTCTTTTCAACCTGGCGAGGCTTGAAATTGCGCTTGAACTGCTTCTGACACCCCATACTCTCGATCTTTGAGGGGAAGAATCGCAAGGCTATTTCAACCACAAACACAAGCCATATGGTGATAAACACCACAGGGCGGTGAGAATAAAAATCAAAAAGCTCAGTCCCCCATACTCTGTCACAGATATAGGAACAAACCGCAGCCAAAAAGAGAAAACTGCGGAACGCAAGCTTTATATAATGTATATTGGATATGAAAGATATGACCGGAGCCAGTTTCTTTTTCATAAACACCTCGTCTGTCTTTGAAAATTACCATCTATAGAATACCACTTTTTCCCTGTCGTTTCCACATATAAAATGTTAAATATAAAAAAACAAAGCGGAGATAAAACTCCGCTTTGCGTTTTTTGTTTTTACTTGCTCTCCATATTGAAGCGCTTCTTGAAACGATCGACACGTCCGCCGGTATCTACCAGCTTCTGCTTGCCGGTATAGAAAGGATGGCAGTTGGAGCAGATTTCAACACGGATATTCTCTTTAGTAGAGCCTACCTGAAACTCATTGCCACATGCACACTTGACGGTTGTGGTCTTGTACTCGGGATGGATACCCTCTTTCATTGCATTTCACCTCGCACGATTATACTGTCTGACAACGATTATCATAACACAATCAAAAGGCAAATGCAATCTTTTTTTTGAGTTTCTTACTAATTTTTTAAAAATAATATTAAAAAAGAGATAAAAAAGGTTGACATTTTAGGCTATTTTTAGGATAATTTAAATGTTGTTAACAACAATACAATAGGAATATTGTATAATTGATTCCGGCTTGTATTGTTTTTATAAATGTTTATTATTTGCAAGGAAGGTTTATCTCATGAAAAAGACACAGACAAAGACCGATGCTAAGTCTCTTTGGATAAAGATCGGCGTAATTGCATTTGTTGTAATTTTTGTTGCAACATTGCTCTTCTCTGTTCTGCGCTACACCACAGGTGTTATGCACAGAATCTCCACCGCTCTCACCGTTGGTGACGAAAAGGTCACTGCAATGGATATGCGTATCTTCTATGCCGATACGAGAGCAAACTATCTGTATCAGTACGGCTATATTCTCGAAATGTTCGGCTATGATCTGACCACCATTGATTCTCAGCCCTGCCTGTATGATTCTTCTACGACCTGGGCAGGCTATTTCCTTGAGCAGACAGTCAACTCCGTGACCAATGTACTGATCCTCAAGCAAATGGCTGAGGCAGACGGCTTTGAAATTTCCGAAACCGTTAAGACCGATGTTGCAGATTATCTGAGCAGCATCGAGCAATCCGCTGAGGATGATGGCATTTCTGTAAGAAAGTACCTTAAGCAGGTCTACGGCACAGGCACCTCTCTCAAGGATGTTGAAAAGATCGCTACCATCACCCAGTATGCAAACGAGTATTATGAGTCTGTTTATGACGGTTACTATAACGGTGTTTCCGCGGAAGACGTAGAAGAGTATTACGGCGAACATAAGGATGAGTTTGATGTTGCCAATTACTTCGCCCTCGTAGTTCCCTATGAGGAAGTAAAGTACGAAGCTCCCAAAGATGGTGAAGAGCTTCCCGAGGGCGCAGCTACCAGTGAAGAAGATGCCGTTCTGAAGACCGAAGAAAACCGTGCAGCTGCCGAGGCTCTTGCAAACGAGATCAAAGAAAAGGTCACCGCTGAAAACTTTGACGAGATAGCAAAGGAATATTGGACAAAGGTTGACGCTGATAACGAGGATGTAGAGTTTACAACCCGTCTGACCAGCGGCAAGATATCCGATTCGACCTCTGTATACGGCGAGTGGTACAACTCCGAGGCAATCACCGAAGGCACCAAGATCGTTCTTGACAACACCGACGAAAACGAATATATCGTTGCTTTGTACACCGGCCGCAGCCGTGAAGAGATCGGCACAGTTAATGTCCGTCATATTCTGATCAGCGCAACCACCGAGATCGACGAAGAGCTTTCCGACGAGGAAAAGGCTGAAGCCGAGAAGGCAAAGGCTGATGCCAAGGCTGAGGCTGACGAGCTGCTGGCTGACTTCCTTGCAGGTGAAAAGACTGCAGAAGCATTCGGCAAGCTGGCTGACGAGCACACTCAGGATACCGGCTCCATCGGTAACGGCGGTCTCTATGAGAACGTCGCTCCCGGCGATATGGTTGCCGCATTTGACGAGTGGATCTTTGACGAAGCACGCAAGGAAGGCGACACCGCTGTTGTGGAAAGCGAATATGGCTATCACGTAATGTACTTCGTAGGCGCAGGCGAGCTGCAGTACATCGTAAATATTAAGGATACCATCGCAAGCGAGAAGTACAACGAAAAGTACACCGCATTTTCCGAGGGTATGGAAGCTAAGGACCACAACTTCGGTATGATGCTGGCATTTTGACGAATAACAGATAATAAAGATATCCCGACAAGCTTATTGCTTGTCGGGATTTTTTAAATGAAAAAGCTCTCACAAAAGCACTCATTTTCATTATTTTATTGCAATTTTGTAAATAAAATTGTATAATCTCTAAAAGCAGTCGGCATATTCCAGCAAAAAATACTAAAATAAGTGGTGATGCTATGATTCCTTTTATAATTCTTGCTATTGAAAATGATGATGACCGAGCCTTTATGGAGCGACTGTATCTTGATTATAATAATCTGATGTATTTTGAGGCAAAGAAAGTAGTCGAATCTCAATGGGATGCTGAAGAGGTAGTCCACTCCACTGTGGAAAAGCTAATTCACAAAATAGATAAACTGAAAGAGTTTGACCACAAGCGAAGAATAAACTACGTAATAACCTCCATAAAGAATACGGCACTCACCTACATACACAGAGACGATAAACTGTTTTTCGTAGAATCCTATGATGAGCTTGAAGGTCAGCAGGATGAAAACTTTGACTTGGCTGAGATGCTTGCCGACGAGGAAACCGCCGACATCTTATATGAGGCTTGGCAAAAGCTCAGCGTAAAACGCCAATGGATATTGAATTGCAAATATGTTTTGGAGATGAGCAACGATGAGATTGCTAAATCGGCAGGCATAAAGACCGACTGTGTAAGGATGCTCCTCACCCGCGCGAAGAACGATCTTCGCCGCGAATTCTTCAAGATATATGACAAATGATCTATCCCACGAGACAAGCAACCGCTTGTCTCGGACCTTTTGCATTCCCATCCTTTTCCCGATAGAGGCATAATTCATACCCAACAAAGCCGATTAGGGACTCTATTTTTTAGCAATCCGTAAAAGATGGGATTTTTCTCATCTTTTTTGTTGCGTTTTTGCATTTTGGCAGTTTACTTAATAGAGAGGGAAATATGACGGTTTCTTATTTTAGATCAAAATAAGAAATTGCGGCAATTTAGGTTTACAATTTAATGTGCTGTGTCTCCTTAGCTTCAAAAAGGCTAAGGAGATCAAGATATGATACTTAAAAACATACGCAGCAGTCAAAAAGGCGACAAGCAGGCTATGCTGTGGCTTGTCAACAAGTTTGAACCTACATTGCGAAAATATGCCCGTAAACTCAACACCGAGGACGCATATAATGACCTGGTGGCAGATCTTTTGGAAGCAATAATGCACATCAACTGTGAAAAAATTAAATATAACAATGATGGAGCTATGGTGAACTATCTTACCCACTCTATATACCACGCATATATTAAGTTGGTGCGCAAGCTTATTTCAGAGAATTCCCCGGTCTGTATCGACCTCGTGCCCGAGCATCTTTTGTCAGACACCCACTCAGATCTGTCTGATCGGTACTTTACCTTTGATATTCCCGAAGGACTGCTGACAAGATCAGAGCGGAAAGTCCTTTACCTCACCGAATTGCAGGGATATTCTGCGGCTGATGCGGCAAGAAAAACGGGAACATCAAGGCAAAACATCAGTCAGACGCGGGCAAGAGCACTGAAAAAACTGCGGGAGCATTTTGCCCAAAGCGATCAGCTGTGATTCTGTCTGTCCTGAAAATCCTTCAGGAAGGATATGAGTTTTTGCGGCAACGGCAGCCCCATTCGGTTGGCATTTTCACAAATGCTCAAAAGCTCATTGGTGCAATAAAACAGCATAATAATGCCGCAAAGCGCAGAATCGTCTCCGATAAGCAGATGATCGATGATAGCACCTATCGCCGCCATTGCAAAAATGGTGACCTTGGATGCAAGCCCCTTCGCGCCGATCTTGCCGGACAGCTTCTTTTCCTTTATGGCGACGCATATACCGGTTATGTAGTCGATGCACACCAGCAAGATCAAAGCAATAAAGACCTTTTTAACCCCCGTGGGTATGGCTGCGGAGATCAGCTCTGCCCATTCCAAAACTGCAGACACAAAAGACACCTCCTTTATATGATCTTATATCTATAAAGGAGATGTCCCGTGCCTGCTTGTAAACCTATGCCGCAAAAAATTGTAACCCTTTTGTTGCTATTGTAACTCTTTTGTTGTTGTATTGTGACCTGCAATATTTTACAATAAAAACATAAGAAAGTCTGTTTTATCCGCCCCGTTTTAAGAAAGGAACGACCTATGAAAAATTACCTTATTCGTATGCTCTCCCTTATACTTTGCCTTTGTACCCTTTTGAGCTTTGCCGCCTGCGGCGAGGATGCACCCACAAAGGCAGATGATGATATAACTCCCCCTGTTGAGGACACCCCCACCGCAGACGAACCTAAAGAGCCAAGCACAGATAAACCTACCGAGGATGAACCTACTCAACCCACCGAGCCGAGCGAGCCTGATTATGATGATCCTGCCAATCAAACCGCTTTGACCTTGTTTTATAAGGCATTGAAAAACAAAATTACTGTGCGCTACACCAAAGACAATAGAAGCTATTTACTTAATGATTTGTACGAACAAGAAATCAAGGTAGATTTTGAAGGGCAACGCCGTGTCAATTCATTTTCGATAGAGGATATTGACGCTGATGGAGTATGTGAAGTTACATTAGGATCGATCCCCGATGCTAGTGATATTGAGAAACTCGTCTTAAGATATGAGAATGATGAAATTGTCGTATATACTACAACTTGGACTTTTCTTGTGAAATCAGGTGGCATGGCAACTTTCGGCAATTCAGGCGGAATCACCCAATATGGTACTTTGAAGTTTGAAGGTGGTGAAATCAAGCAAGTGGTTACAGCTTTCAAAGACTCTACCTTTGTCAATGAACCCAATAAACACATATATACTTTAAATGGCCAACCCTCTACCAAGGATGCTTTTGATGCTGTCGAAAAAGCTTTTCGTGAAAATATGAGTATGGCTACTCTGTGGGAGTTTGAAGATTATGCTTTTGATGTAAAATTCGGTGAACTGATCACTCTTCCCAATGAAGAAAGCAAATGAATGATTGATACTCTGTTTTGTTTCTTCGTTATTAAGTTATTTTATTTTTCATCAGAAAAACTTGCTCCTTCGCATTTTTAATACGAAGGAGCAAGTTTTACATAGTCTGAATTATACAATTGATATGCAAGTATGAAGCCATCTTGTAGCAGGAGTTACGCCTGTATTAGAATATCTCATAACAGTAGAACCTCCTCCATCAACATTCAAGGCAACGATGTTTTCAAGATTCTTTCCTTTAACATCTCTAAAATATTTAATTAAGCACTGACGAAGCGTAGAAATATCGCAACCTGTGGTAACTGCAACAAGATATATTCTGTTATTCTGCAAATCTGCTGCAATAACGGTTCTTTCACTGATTGATGTGTAAATCTCGTTAGGATCATCATAATAAAGACACTGTCTTTTAAAATCTTCTTCGATTGTATCACCTACTCCGTGGATAGCAGTATCTGTCATTTGTTTTGTCAAATGAAGATTCATACCTCCACCCTGCTCTACGACATCCTGCATCTGAGACAGACCTTTTGCATCTAAGATTCTTCT
>CAZOSH010000042.1:0-8821 GCA_964582395.1 uncultured Oscillospiraceae bacterium
AATATATTGAGAGGATTTTTGTCCTTGAGAATTATATCAGCACTTCTGCCGACGATGATAAAATCCTTTCCTGACTCGGCGATCTTTTCAATAACCTTCTTTTGTTCTACCAAAAGACCTGCTGAGATAGAAGACACGGCAGAGACTCCCGCTATGCTGCTATGAAATGTGAGAGGAAAGGTACGCCATCCGTGGTTTTCCAGAATACTTTCTACATAGGTCTCGTCAAGCCCTTTATTTTCCGCAATAGAGGATATTATTTCGCGGTCATAATAATCAAAGCCGAGAATGTCGGCCATACGCTTGCCTAACTCCCTTCCTCCTGAGCCAAACTCACGGCTGATAGTAATTATCTTCATAGAAATACCTGCCTTTCATAAAATCAGATTGTTTAAGTGTTTATATATTAATTTTAGCTTTTTATGTCAAGAAAATCAAGGGGGATAAAAAGTGAGAATGTGTTGAAAGTGCACAAATATTTTTTAAAAATGCACCGAAGATTCGTTATTTTTTTACTTGACGGAATTAAGCACCTGCGTTAAAATAACACCATAATTGAAAAGCGTTGATGAGGAATAAGCTGATTGTTTCCCGCTTCAGAGAGTCGGCGGTTGGTGCGAGCCGATGGAAGGACAGTTGTGCGAGCTCTCCTCGGAGCATCCGACCCGAACAGTATTAAGTAGGGCGGACGGAGCCTGACCGTTAAAGCAGGGCGTGATGTTAGTCACAGTGAGTGGCTGCTGATCTCAGCGGCAAAAAGAGTGGTACCGCAAGATTTTTAGTATGTTAAAAATCCTGTCTCTTTAATTAGAGACAGGATTATTTTTTTATAAAACAAACAGGAGGGTGACCATGATGACAGTATTCAGTAAAACGTATGTTAACTCAACTTTTCGACTATGTCTACGACTATCAGAGTATGCTTTATTGTCTGAAAGAATAACAAAACATGTGCCGACCCTCCGATATGTTTCATAAGGAGGATATCGGCGTACTTTAAAGGAGTATGCTATTATGAATACAAGTAAATACAGACCCGGCTATTTTACCGCACCCGTAACTTCGTGTAAGTGGGTCAATCGCGATCATATTGAAAAAGCGCCTATATGGTGCAGTGTGGATATGCGTGATGGAAATCAAAGCCTGATAACACCTATGAGTTTGAATCAGAAGATAGAATTCTACAAAACGCTGTTGGATATCGGATTTAAGGAGATAGAAGTGGGATTTCCTGCTGCGTCTGAAACGGAATATGCCTTTTTGAGAACCATTATTGAGAATAATATGATTCCTGAGGATGTAACTGTTCAAGTCTTGACCCAATGCAGAGAACATATCATCAGAAAAACATTTGAAGCTTGTAAAGGCGCGCCGCACGCAATAATACATTTTTATAATTCCACAAGTCAGGCACAGCGGGAGCAGGTGTTTAAAAAAAGCAAAGATGAGATCAAGCAGATAGCTGTTGAAGGCGCAAAACTTGTTAAGAAACTTGCATCGGAGTATGAAGGAAATTTCCGATTCGAGTATTCACCCGAAAGTTTTACGGGGACAGAACCTGAATTTGCATTGGAAGTATGCAATGCGGTGTTGGATATTTTGGAGCCGTCGGAGGACAACAATGTTATAATCAACCTTCCGGTAACTGTAGAAATGAGTTTGCCGCACGTTTATGCAAATCAAATAGAGTATATGTGCGAAAATCTCAAATACCGCAGTTTTATAACCATATCAGTTCATCCGCATAATGACAGGGGAACGGGAGTTGCTGATGCGGAATTGGCTCTTTTGGCAGGAGCAGACAGAATTGAAGGAACCCTGTTTGGCAATGGAGAACGAACAGGAAATGTGGATATTATAACTCTGGCGATGAATATGTATTCCCACGGTGTAGATCCAAAGCTTGATTTTTCAAACATTCCTGCCTTGGTAGAGATCTATGAGAGATGTACGGGAATGCGTGTATATGAACGCTCACCTTATGCCGGTGCGTTGGTATTTGCGGCGTTCTCAGGAAGCCATCAGGATGCAATAGCAAAGGGAATGAAGTGGCGTGAGGAGAACAATGTCGAGCGTTGGAATGTTCCATATATCCCTATTGATCCTAAAGATATAAACCGTACTTATGATGCAGATGTAATAAGGATCAATTCGCAGAGCGGTAAGGGCGGTATAGGTTTCTTGCTTGAACAGACCTATGGTTATGATCTGCCTGAAAAAATGCGCGAAGATTTCTCGTATAAATGTAAAAGTAAATCTGATCATGCGCATAAGGAACTTAAAATTAAAGAAATCTACGATTTATTTGTGAATGAATATCTTGACCGTGAAATACCAATAACAGTCAAGGATATTCACTTTACAAGAATTAACGGGGAGATACACGCTGAAGTCATGTTTGAAAAGAATGGAATAAAGCATACGATCCATTCTAAAGGCAATGGTTCGCTGGATGCGGTAAGCAATGCACTTAAAGATTTCACAAAAGGAGATTATAAACTTACTTTTTATAACGAGCACAGTATGCAAGGACACGGATCGGGCAGTGTGGCAGCGGCATATATAGGAATAACCGATGTAAACGGAAATGTAAGTTGGGGAGCAGGAACCCATACGGATATTATCAAGGCCAGTGCTCATGCGCTTGTCAGTGCTTATAACAATATGATTGCAGGAGAGTGATAAATATGGGAATGACGATGACACAAAAAATTCTTGCTGCTCACGCAGGACTGGACAAGGTGACGGCGGGACAGCTTATAAATGCGCAGCTTGATATTGTTTTGGGAAATGATATTACTACTCCCGTTGCGGTAAACGAGTTTAAAAAGGCGGGCTTTGATAAAGTTTTTGATAAAGACAAAATTGCAATCGTGCTTGACCATTTTGTGCCTAATAAAGATATTAAGGCTGCGGAACAGTCAAAGCAATGCCGTGAGTTTGCCTGCAGTCATTGTGTAAGTCATTTTTATGACGTGGGCAAGATGGGCATAGAGCACGCACTTCTTCCCGAGCAAGGAGTAGTCACGGCGGGTGACTGTATAATCGGAGCAGATAGCCATACATGTACTTATGGTGCTTTGGGCGCATTTTCTACGGGCGTTGGAAGCACCGATATGGCGGCAGGTATGGCGACGGGAAAGGCTTGGTTTAAAGTGCCTTCCGCAATCAGGTTTGAGCTCACAGACAGACTGCCGAAGAACTGCAGCGGAAAGGATGTGATCTTGACAATTATAGGTATGATAGGTGTTGATGGCGCACTTTATAAGAGTATGGAATTCTGCGGAGACGGTGTTGCATCGCTTAGTATGGATGACCGTCTTTGCATATGCAATATGGCTATCGAAGCGGGTGCTAAAAACGGTATTTTCCCCGTTGACGATATCACTTTAAAATATCTCGAAAGTAGAAGTGAAAGAAAACCTGTTGTATACAGTGCGGATCCTGACGCTGAGTATGAACGGACGATAACTATTGACTTATCAAAGATCACTCCTACAGTCAGTTGTCCTCATCTTCCGGAGAATACAAGACCCGCAAGTGAACTTTCTGATATAAAAATAGATCAGGTTGTTATAGGCAGTTGTACTAACGGCAGAATGGAGGATATGGAAGCTGCATATAAAGTTCTTTGCGGAAAGAAAGTTGCGGCAGGAGTAAGATGTATAATTATTCCTGCAACAATGCAGATATACAGAGATTGCATTGAAGGAGGATATCTCACTGCATTTATTGATGCAGGCGCAGTGGTTTCCACACCTACTTGCGGACCTTGCCTCGGAGGTTATATGGGAATACTTGCGGCAGGGGAAAGATGTATAGCAACAACAAACCGCAATTTTGTAGGAAGAATGGGGCATACGGAAAGTGAAGTTTATCTTGCAAGTCCCGCAACGGCAGCTGCAAGTGCTGTTACAGGTTATATAACCTGCCCTGAGGAGGTATAAGAATGAATACTCAAGGAAAAGTTTTCAAGTATTTGGACAATGTAGATACCGATGTTATTATTCCTGCAAGATACCTCAATACATCAAATGCTTCCGAGCTTGCTTTGCACTGTATGGAAGATATAGACAAGGATTTTGTTAAAAATGTTCAGCCCGGAGATGTAATTGTAGCCGGTTGGAACTTTGGCTGCGGTTCATCAAGAGAGCACGCGCCGTTGGTTATAAAGACCTGTAAGACGGGTTGTGTTATAGCAAAGAGTTTTGCCCGTATTTTCTACAGGAACGCTATAAATATTGGTTTACCTATTCTCGAGTGCCCTGAGGCAGCAGAAGAGATAGAGGCTGGGGATGAAGTCAGTGTTGATTTTAATACGGGAAAAATAACAAATATAACCACGGGAAAGGTATATAAGGCACAGCCTTTTCCTGCGTTTATTCAGGATATAATTACCAAGGGCGGACTTCTTGCATCGCTCAAAGGAGATAAACAATGAAGAAAACAATTGCAGTAATCAGGGGCGATGGGATAGGTCCTGAAATTATAGCCCAAGCTATTAAGGTGCTTGACCGTGTTGCGGAAATATACGGACATACTTTTGAATATGTAGATGTAGATATGGGAGGCTGTGCCATTGACAAATATGGAGAGCCCTTGCCGCAGAGCTCCCTTGATAAATGCCTTTCGTCGGACAGTGTTCTATTGGGGGCAGTGGGAGGAACTAAATGGAATGATCTACCCGGGGAAATGCGTCCGGAAAAAGGATTGCTTAAGCTGAGAGCAGGAATGGGAGTTTACAGTAACAACCGTCCTGCGAAGATTTGGAAACAACTCGCTACTGCATCACCTTTAAAAGAGGAAATAGTGAATAAAGGAATTGACTTTATCATTGTGCGTGAACTTATCGGTGGAATATATTTTGGAAGTCACGAGACGGTTCAAGCCGATGGAGAGACGATTTCAGCAGACACTATGAAGTATTCTGAGTCGGAGATAGAACGCATTATCCGCATTGGCTTTGAAACGGCACGTAAAAGAAATAAAAAGCTATGTTCTGTAGAAAAAAGCAATGTACTTGATTGCAGTCGTTTGTGGAAAAAGATTGCTCACAAACTTGCCGAGGAGTACCCGGATGTGCAACTGACCGATATGCTGGTGGATAATTGCGCGATGCAGATAGTCAAAGGTCCGTCACAGTTTGATGTTATTGTTACGGAGAATATGTTTGGAGACATATTGTCTGATGAGGCTTCTATGATAACAGGCTCTATTGGCATGATTCCATCGTCAAGTTTGGGAAGCAGCAGTTGCGGTCTTTATGAGCCTATACATGGCTCTGCTCCTGATATTGCAGGACTTGATATTGCAAATCCCATAGGCACTATACTTGCGGCAGCGATGATGCTTAGGTATAGTTTTGATATGGAAAAGGAAGCAAAATCTATTGAAAATGCTGTCGAGACTGCACTGGATAATGGATTACGCACCGCAGATATAATGTCCGATGGATGTAAAAAAGTCGGCTGCCGCGAGATGGGTCAATTCATAGTGGACAACTTACAGTAATTGTTTGTGGACAATGTGCATAAAAATGGGCCTTCATTTTTGTACAATATTCTACAGTTTTTTAGTTGACTAAAGGTGTTTGTGGTGCTAAAATTTGCTTAATTGAATAGGAAAGCGTTGATGAGGAATCGCTGATTTTTCACGTTGTAGAAAGCTGACGGTTGATGCGAGTCGGTGCGGGAATTATCATATGCGCAATCACCTCGGAGTGCCGATCTGAAAGAGTTTACTTCATTAAGACGGACGGAACCTGCCCGTTAGTCAGGGGCGATATTTCGCTGTGAGTGACCGTTGATCTTCGATGGCAAAAAGAGTGGTACCGCAAGATTTTTAGTTTACTGAAGATCCTGTCTCTTTGAATGAGAGGCAGGATCTTTTGATTAATGAATATTATTATTTTTGGAGGTTGGTATTATGCTGACACTGGATATGGTTTATGATGCACGAAAGGTTTTAAAGGACATTGTTGTGGAAACCCGTCTTGTAAAGGCAAACAACATTGTTGAGAATTGTGATCTTTATATCAAGCCTGAAAATCTTCAGAGAACAGGCTCTTTTAAGCTTCGTGGATCGGGCTATAAAATTGCAGGACTTAATGAAGATGAGAAAAAGCGCGGTGTTATTGCTTGCTCGGCAGGCAACCATTCTCAGGGTGTTGCTCTGGCAGCAACAAAGATGGGAATTCCTTCCTATATCTGTATGCCCGATACAGCGCCTATATCCAAGGTCGAAGCAACCAAGCGGTTTGGTGCGCAGGTTACCCTTGTCAAAGGCTGCTATGATGACGCTTATAAAAAAGCGATAGAAATGCGTGATGAGATGGGTTATACCTTTGTCCATCCCTTTAACGATGAAAAGGTTATTGCAGGTCAGGGAACTATCGGACTTGAAATACTTGACGGCATTGACGATCTTGACGCAGTTATCGTGCCCATCGGTGGCGGCGGACTTATTTCGGGTATTGCATTTGCAATTAAGTCGCTTCGTCCCTCTGTTAAGGTTTACGGAGTTCAGGCAGCGGGTGCGGCAAGTATGTTTAAGTCTGTAAAGAACGGAAAAATAGAATGCCTTGACTCGGTATCTACCATTGCCGACGGAATTGCTGTAAAACAGCCCGGAGATAACACTTTTGAGATAGTAAGCAAGTATGTGGATGATATCGCAACAGTTACTGAAGCTGAAATAGCAACTGCGATATTGACTCTTATTGAGAAGCAGAAGATGGTAGCAGAGGGCGCGGGTGCTGTTTCTGTAGCTGCAGCTATGTATAAAAAGTTCCCCATTGAAGGCAAGAAAGTCGTCTGTGTAGTATCGGGCGGTAATATTGATGTTACAAGTCTTTCTAGAGTTATCAACAGGGGATTGCTTAATACAGGAAGAACAACAACATTGCTCATAGAACTGTTGGATAAGCCCGGTCAGCTCAATATAGTATCACAGATAATTGCCGATTGTGGAGGAAATATTCTCGAGGTCCATCACGAGAGATTGTCCACAACTGAAAACATAAATGATTGCCATCTCAGGGTTGAACTTGAGACAAGAAACTTTGCGCATATTGAGGAAATAACCAACAAGCTTAAAGAGGCCGGACTCAAGATACTTTAATACAAGAAAACATCAGGCTTTTCTGTTGTTTTCATTGACATATGACGCAAAATTTGGTATAAATAAGTGTAATGCGTAGTATGTGCAACTTTTTTGCATATTATGAAGGTTCTTATTTTCACAGAAAACAACAAGGAGTGATTCTTTTGCTGTTAAGCGGAGCTGATATTATTGTCAGAACCATCATCGAGCAGGGATGTAATACAATTTTCGGATATCCCGGCGGACAGGTTCTTGATATATATAATTCTTTGCATAAGTACAGAGATGAAATTAAGCACATTCTGACGGCTGATGAGCAGGGAGCAACCCATGCCGCTGACGGTTATGCCCGTTCAAGCGGTAAGACCGGTGTTGTTCTTGCAACCTCCGGACCGGGTGCAACGAACCTTGTAACAGGCATTGCAACTGCGTACCTTGATTCCATACCTTTGGTGGCAATTACAGGTAACGTTGCAACGACACTGATAGGAACAGACAGTTTCCAGGAGCTTGATATAACAGGTGTTACTTTGCCCATTACAAAGCATAATTACTTTGTAGGCTCTATTGACGCTCTGGCAGATACCATCCGCGAAGCATTCCGTTTGGCTGCTTCAGGCAGACCCGGCCCTGTCTTGGTAGATATTCCCAAGGACATACAGAAGCAAATGGGTGAGTATGTTGCTCAGCCTGCTGTCACACGGGACGAGCCTTTTGCGGCAAAAGAGATCAGAGTAGTTGAAGCTGCCCGTTGCATTAATCAGGCAAAGCGTCCTTTCATCTTCTTTGGCGGCGGCTTGGTTTCTTCGGGCGCTCAGGAAGAGATGCTTGAACTTGCCGAAAAGATCGATGCAGCAATTGGTTGCTCCTTTATGGGTATTTCTGCAATTCCTTCCGAAAATCCAAGATTTTTAGGTATGCAGGGACTGCACGGACATTATGCTTGTTCTGTTGCAATGAATAAGGCTGACTGCGTTATTGCATTGGGAACACGTTTCAGTGACCGCGCAACGGGAAGGCTTGATAAGTTTATCGCAGATTCCAAGATAGTACATATTGACATTGAAGGCGCTGAGCTTTCAAAGACTACAAAAGACACCCATGCATTGCGCGGTGATATTAAAAAGACTCTTCAGGCGCTGCTTCCTTTGATTCAAAAGACAGAGCACAGTGATTGGCAGCAAGAGGTCGGCGTAATTCGTGTTACTGAGGATAACCTGGCAGATGGTAGAGAAGGAATGACACCCCATAACATTATGAAGGTGATTAACAAGCATCGTGCTCCAGATATGCCTGTTGCCACTGATGTCGGTCAGCATCAGATGTGGGCGGCACAGTATCTTAAGTTTCAAAATCCCCGTACATTTGTTTCCAGCGGTGGACTTGGTGCTATGGGCTTCGGTTTAGGTGCAGCAATCGGAAGTGCTATGTCAACAGGGAAGAAGACCATTCTTATAACCGGAGACGGTAGTTTTGGTATGAATCTCAATGAACTTGCAACTGCGGTTACTCATCAGCTTCCCATTACTATTGTTCTTCTCAATAACAGAGTTTTGGGTATGGTTCGTCAGCTGCAGGATTTCTTCTATGACAAGGTATATTCAAATACTTCTCTTGAAAATCGACAGACAGATTTTGTAATGCTTGCAAAGGCATTTGGTGCAGAGAGCGAAAGGGTAACCGACATCGAGAGTTTTGATAAGGTCCTTGAAAAAGCTAT
>CAZOSH010000043.1:0-8557 GCA_964582395.1 uncultured Oscillospiraceae bacterium
GATCACCTTTGCAAGTTCCTTCTTGCAGAGGATAACGCCGCCGCGAGGACCGCGAAGTGTCTTATGAGTTGTGGTTGTAACGATATCCGCATAAGGAACGGGATTCATATGCAGACCTGCTGCAACAAGACCTGCAATATGAGCCATATCGACCATAAAATATGCTCCGACTTCCTTTGCGATTTCAGCAAATATATCAAAGCGGATCTCTCTGGGATATGCAGAAGCGCCTGCTACGATAAGCTTGGGCTTATGCTCGCGGGCAAGACGGCGTACTTCTTCATAATCAATAGTCTCAGTCTCATCATTAAGACCGTAAGGAACAACATTATAGTACTTACCGGAAATATTTACAGGGCTGCCGTGGGACAGGTGTCCGCCGTGAGCAAGGTTCAGACCCAAAACTGTGTCACCGGGCTCAAGAAGAGCAAAGTAAACAGCGTTGTTGGCATTAGCACCGGAATGGGGCTGAACATTAGCATGCTCTGCACCAAACAGTTCACAGATACGCTTGCGAGCGATATCTTCCACTACGTCAACACATTCACAGCCGCCATAGTAACGGCTCTTGGGGTAACCCTCTGCATACTTGTTGGTGAGGCAGGTGCCCATTGCAGCCATAACTGCAGGGCTGACAAAGTTTTCAGAAGCAATCAGTTCAATGTTTCTGACCTGACGATTGTACTCCGCCTTAATACCAGCACCTACTTCAGGATCAAGCTTCTCGATAAAATCCATTGTTTCTTTGACCATTTGATAATCCTCCGTTTGTTACCATTGGTTTATATTTCTAATAGACAATATTATACTATTTTCTTGTCATTATTTCAATCTTTATGTTATAATATTTTTGAGGTGTTTTTATGAATTTAAAAGAAAAAGGTAAAAAAATAGTTGAAATACTTAAAGAGCATTATCCCGACACCTGCTCACTTGAAGCAGAAAAGGATTACGAGTTGCTTTTCTCCACCCGTTTGGCTGCCCAGTGCACCGATGCAAGGGTTAATATCGTCACCAAGGTTTTGTATTCGCGCTTCCCTACTCTACAATCATTGGCAGACGCTGACTATGAAGAGATATGCGAGATAGTCAAGCCCTGCGGTCTTTTCCGCACCAAAGCAAGGGATATAAAGACCGGTGCTCAGGTCATAATCGAAAAGTTTGGTGGCAGAGTCCCCGATACTATGGATGAATTACTCACCATTCCGGGAATCGGCAGGAAGACCGCAAACCTTGTACTCTCCGATTATTACGGCAAGCCTGCAGTTGTTACCGATACACACTGTATACGAATTGCCAATCGTTTAGGACTTATTCCCGACGGCTCAAAAGACCCCTACAAAGTAGAAGTTGCCCTTGGCAGTATCATTGAACCCCAAGAGCAAGCGCCTCTCTGTCACCGTTTTGTTCACTTTGGCAGAGATATATGTACAGCACGATCTCCCCAGTGTCACCGTTGTCCGCTTGTTGAGTTCTGCACTATCAATAAAGCTCTTTAAAGACTACCTTTACATCATCGCCGCAAAGTTCAAGTATTACATAACTTCCCTGACGGATGCTCCCCGGACAAATGTATAGTCTATTGTCTATCCATTGTTCGGCAACCTGATGGGTATGTCCATAAAGAATTATATCGGCACCCTTTTCCTGCGCCAACAGATCAAGTTTCCAAAGCCCCTGCTTCACTCCGCTGAAATGTCCGTGAGTGAGCAGGAGTTTTTTATTTTCGAGATTCAGGCATCTTACTCCGTCCTCTTCGCACAGGTCACAATTTCCCTTAACACAGGCAATTGTAACCGTCGGAGGCGCATCTATGATATCCATATCCCGCAGACCATCGCCCAAAAAGAACACTGCATCGGGTCGTTCTCTATCATATGCATCCTTAATATTATACTTTTGACCGTGACTGTCGGAGCAAACTAAAATCTTCATAAAATCCACCTTTCATGTAACTTGAGAAGAATTTTTGCATATACTGTAACAAAACGCTTTGGAGGTGCTTTCCCATGAACAATAATGATGTAGATAAAGCCGCCCGCTCAATGCTCAATTCTCCACAAGGAATGAAGATCATAAAAGCTCTTGATAAGCTCAACGCCCTTTCTTCTACCGAAAGCGGACTTGAACTGATCAATATGCTGGCAGGCAACGGCTCTGATATTATAAAAACCGCCGCAAAAGCCGCAAAAGCCGCTCCCCACGACCGTGCAAGAGCCTTTCTGTCTTCAATGCTCAGCACCAAGGACGGTGCGGGAATCGTTGCTAAAATAATCGAACTGTCAGGAGTTTAATCTATGGCACAACTTGAGGAAAGGCTGAGCAGTCTGCTGTCCGATGACGAAGGCAGACAACAAATCATCAAACTTGCATCTATGCTCGGCGGTTCCTCTTCCGCAGAGCAAACAAATACTCAGCAAAACGAAACAACGCAAACCGAGCCATCCGACGCCAGCGACAATAGCACAACTACTACACAAAGTAACGATAAAACAAGTGCCATTTTTGCCGCTTTGCCCAATATCCTTCAGGCAATGTCAGGCAACGGCGACGGGCTTGACAGTAAGAAGGTAAATCTTATACGCGCCATTTCGCCATACATAAGCAGTGCCCGAAGCGAATATATTGATCGGGCAATCAGAATGGCAAGCATCGCAAAAGCCGCCCGTGACACCTTGGGAACTTTGGGGAGATGATGATTTTTAATGTACAACAGATACATAAATCCCGGTTTTTTCGAAGAATGCTCTCCCCCACCGCAATCTTCTCACAAGGAAGAGTTTTTCGAGCCACTGGGTGACAGCAAACCCCTTGAACCCGAAAAGAGCAAAAGTAAGGGGTTGTTCGGCGGCGCGATCAAGCTCCCCGAACTCAATGCCGACACTGTATTAATGCTTGTTTTGGTTTATTTTCTTATCTCTGACGAAACATCGCCGTCTTCGGAAGAAGACGGCGAAAATAAGCCTAAAAACAATATTACCGACACTTTGCTGATTATCGGAGCTTTACTGCTGCTCGGTTTTTAATAATTAAAAGGTACGCCGCCGCTGGGCAAAGCAAACAGTTCTTCATCCTGCTCGCCAACCTTAAGGCTTGCGCATCGCATACTGTATATCAGTTCGCCGTTATCCTTTGTATCACAAGCAATAAGCAAAGCATTGGCAATATCAATATACCAATTTCTTGTTATATTGTCGTCGTGTTCACTCTGAAGATATATGCAGAACCTGCCCTCAAAGCTCACAGTTTTCGCTTCTTTTATTTTTTCTGCCGAAAGGGCCAACACGCTTTCATAGGTAGGCATACGCAATTCATCCTCTATGGTGAACTGATCACGCTGTCCCCTATAATAACCATCGTTCTCATCGCCCCAGATATATACGTGACTTGCCGTCAAAAGTACATTTTTTTCGGCTGCTCCGTCACCATTTGTGATGGTACCGCGTTGAATAACGCCGTTTGACCACAACTGACTTGTAAAATCCTCTTTTGTACCATCATAATAATATGTCACAAGCGCCGATAATTCATATCCCGCAGGGCGTTCAAGTGTGCCTATTACCGCCTGAACGTTGGAAGTATCAACCGTAGCCGCAGTCACTTTTTCATTGTTACGCTGCGCTATATCAACATTTTCAGTAAGCTGTGCAGAACCTTGAGGGAGAATTATTGCTCCCTCTTTTTTTCCTGTTCCGCTATATAAAAAGATAATAAAGAAAGCGACGGCAAGCAAAAACAGACCTGCCGAAAATATCAGCGCGCTTCGCTTGTTCATTCGCTCTCCTCCTTTTATTCTTCTTTATCTTCCTCTTCAGATTTTGCCTTCTGATGAACATGGGTCTTGCCATATATCATCACACTTATGGCAACAAAGAATGCAAGTGCCAACGACAAAGCAAGAATGATAAACTTCGATTCACCCGTTGTAGCCATCAGAACAGATATTACACCGAATACTATATTAAGGCAATACAGAATGAGTACACTTTGCTTTTGATCCAAGCCCATATCGATCAGTTTGTGATGGATATGTCCCCTGTCTGCTGCAAAGGGGCTTTTCCCGCGGGCAAGTCTGCGAATGACTGCAAATACCATATCTGCCAATGGTATTGCAAGAACTATAAACGGCACAGCAAAGGATATGACAGCGTGCATTTTGAACAGTCCCTGAACAGAGCAGGCCGCAAATATATATCCGATGAACATTGCTCCCGTATCGCCCATAAATATCTTTGCGGGGTTGAAATTAAATGGCAAAAATCCAAGACAAGCACCTGCAAGGGCAGCCATTGCAAGAGTAACTGTCAGCGGAGACTCCGGAATGAGATATGCCGTTACAAACATACTGATAGATGCTATGGCAGAAACTCCGCAAGCCAGGCCGTCAAGTCCATCGATAAAGTTAACCGCATTGGTTATAGCAACTATCCACAATATAGTTATAGGCACTGCCCATGCACCCAATGTCCAACTTCCGTCAGCCGCAAAGGGATTGGTAAGATGACGGATCACAACATCATTTAATACAGGGATAGCCGCCGCGGCTATCTGTCCCACAAGTTTAACAAGTGCCGGCAATGTAAATATATCGTCAATAATACCCAATACGGCGATTATCAAGCCGCCAACGAGTATCCATACCATTTCCGAATCGGCTTTTCCGAATATAAGCATAGCAGCCATAAAGCCAACAAAAATAGCTATTCCGCCTATTCTGGGAATAGGTGTTTTATGCATTCGCCTGTTATCCTTGGGCACATCCACCGCGTTGATCTTAACCGCAAATCTTCTGACCAGCGGTGTAAGAACAAATGATATGACCATAGCAACCGCAAATATTATCAGGGCTGAAGTAAGCATATTTTTCCCACTACCCGACCTTTCCGGTTATCTGAACATTCCTATCTTCTTATAAACCTTGCTCATTGTACGCTCTGCAAGATATGCAGCTCTTTCGGCGCCCTGCTTGCAAAGTGCATCAAGGTAATCTTTATTTTTAAGCAGATCTTCGGTCTTTTCTCTGAAGGGGCGAAGCATTTCAATTACCGCTTCGGCAACCGCTACCTTGAAATCACCGTAGCCCTTGCCTTCAAACTCTGCTTCAACCTGCTCGGGAGTTATCCCTGCCGCAATTGAATATATTTCAATGAGATTATTAATGCCATGTCTTCCTTCACCGCGTTTTATGGTTGCTTCAGAATCGGTAACTGCACGCTTGAATTTGCGCAGAATATCCTCAGGCTTATCGGAAACAGAAATACAAGCGTTGGGATTGGGGTCCGATTTGCTCATCTTATGCTCGGGATCGGCAAGACTCATTATCTTTGCACCGCTCTTTGAAATAACAGGCTCGGGAACTGTAAATACATTTCCGTAAATACCGTTAAAACGATTTGCGATAACCCTTGCAATCTCTACGTGCTGTTTCTGGTCAAGACCTACTGGAACGATATCAGCCTTATAAAGCAGGATATCCGCCGCCATAAGCGCAGGATAAGTAAACAGACCTGCATTGATATTATCGGAGTTTTTTGCCGACTTATCCTTGAACTGTGTCATACGGGAAAGCTCACCGAACATGGTATAGCAATCCAATATCCAACCCAATTCTGCGTGAGCAGGAACCTGACTCTGCACAAAAAGAATATTCTTTTCAGGGTCTAACCCAGCCGCAAGAAGATTTGCGAAAGCCTTGTAGGTATTCTCTTTAAAAACCTTGGGGTCCTGACGAACGGTTATGGTGTGCATATTGGCTATCATAAACAAACAATTATAGCTGTCTTGAAGTTCCTTCCAATTGCGAACCGCGCCTATGTAATTGCCCAGTGTGAATATGCCGGAAGGCTGTATTCCGCTAAGGGCGATTTTTCTTTTTTCGGGCTGTATGTTTTCCATTTATCTGTCCTCCGAAAACTTTGTAGATGTAAATCCTGTATATTTTAGCACATTTTTATCGGTTCATCAATAATAATTCCAAATTAAGACATAATAATTTAAACTTTATTAATTTTAAGGAGAATTATTATGAGTGATTACAATATCAAACGCACTGCCGCTTTTGCGCTGTGTCTTGCAGCAGTATTCGGCGCAACAGCGCTTTTCTATGGGGTTCGTTCGGGCAAATATGAACGAAACATCACCGCATACAGTGAAAATGCCCTGTCTACCCTCATAAGTTCAACAGAGCAAATGCAAAAAGGACTTAAAAGCATGCAGTACGGCACAGACGGAGTTTCTTTGACATCATCGGCTGTTGAGGTGTGGAGCGCAAGCCAGAGTGCAAAAGCCGCACTGTCGGCTCTTCCTCTTAACGATGCACACCTGATGCAATGTGAAAAGTTGTTCAATCAGGCAGGCGAATTTGCGTTGTCCCTGATGGTAGGAGCATCAGGAGGTACTGCAGTTTCAGAAAGCCATATTGCCTCACTTAAGTCCATCGGCTCGTCCTTGGAAAAGATAAATACAGCCATTCTGTCAGCCAAAGAAAGGATCGATACCGGCGAACTGTCTCTCGGTGGAATTACCGGAGATAACGGTCTCAGCACCCTTGCTCAGGAACTTGCTAAACTCGAAGAAGAGTTTCCTGCATATGAAGCGCTGAACTACGACGGAGCATATTCCGAGCATATGGGCACACTCTCTCCTCTGTATCTTGCATCAATGGAAGAAACGACTCCTGATGAAGCCTTGAAGAACGCTGCCGAGCTTATGGGTGCCGATATTAAGAATATGACTTTGCTTTATGAAACCAACGGCACGATTCCCGCATACGGTTACGGCAACGATACCCAAACAGTTGAAATAACAAAAAGCGGCTCAGTAGTGCTCACACTCTATGACAGGCGGGATGTAAATGCCGCAAAGATCTCTGAATCAATGGCAAGGCAATATGCTTTACAATCCGCAGAGAAATTAGGCTTTACAGGACTTAAGCCCCGTTATTCTTCACAAAGCGATAATATCCTCACTGTAGAACTGATTGCATCTCATAACAATGTTACGGTATACCCCGACAGAGTCACTGTAGGCATCGCATTGGACAACGGACAGGTTGTTTTTCTCAACGCAAAAAACTATATTATGAGCCATACAGACCGACAGCTTAGCATCCCCGCCGAAACACCCGAAGGCGCAACGCTTGCACTGATACCCACTGATGGACAGAAAGAACACCTTTGCTTTGAATACGAAGAAGATGATCATTTGCGTTTTATGTGTGCGGAAACGGGCTCTTGCTACGCAATTCACTCATTTGGTGATGGCGAAAAAGACGGACTTATAAGTGACTGATCACTTAAAATATTTATCCAGGCAGAAGGGCGGTATCACGCCTTTATCGGTTACAACACCCGAGCAAAGATGGGGAGGAGTTATATCAAATGCGGGATAGAAGCCTTTTACTCCCTCCATCGTAACCTTTTTATCCAAGGCGCACATTACTTCCATACTGTTGCGCTGTTCTATTCTTATATTAGAAATATCCTTGTGGGCAGGGTCGGGATTTCCCGTTACAAAATACGGAATACCCCAATAGTTTGCGGCAAGAGCTATTTGGAAAGTTCCCACCTTGTTGACAACATGGCCGTCAACGGTTATGACATCTGCAGCAGAGGTAAAAATGTCAACATTCTTTTCCTTCAGCACATGTCCGGGCATATTGTCCGAAATGACCGTAACATCAAAACCCATATCGCAGATAACACTGGCAGTAAGGCGGGAGCCCTGAAAATAAGGCCTTGTTTCGGGACAGATAAACTTCGCTTCCTTGCCCGATTCCCTCAACGCACGAAGTGTAGTTCCTATTACCGTATCTGCATAACACTGTGTCATAACAGTGCCTCCCGCGGGAATCAGGTCAGCAAGATATTTTCCGACCTGAATATAACTCTTATATGTGTCATCTATCTTTTTGAAGGCATAGTCAAAAAGAACATCTACCAGATTCTTGGAGTCGGTCTTTTCCGCAAGGGCTACAGCACCATCCACTATGCGCTCCATTTTTGCCGATGTTGTAGGTCTTGCGTGGGAAAGAGTATAAGCTGCTTTCTTCAGATACTCCATTCTGTCGGTCTCGCGCATATTCTTGGATTCAAATGCCGCAAGAACCATACCCATAGCCGCCGCGGTATAAGGTCCATAGCTTTGTGTAACCATATCCGCAATCGCCTGTGCCACCTCTTCGTGGCGTTCACAAGTTACAAAACGGGTCTCCATAGGGTATACCCGTCTGTCAAGTATTCTTACTTTACCATCCTCATACCACGCTACATTTTCGTATCTCAGCAAAAACGCTAAGTCGTAATCGGCTCTCTTTTCCATACTATCACCCAAAAATCCTTTTCATAGCTTCTATATCCTTTTCGGAGATTGTCTTTACATCTCCGTTTTGTTTTGCGATGCAGTATATCTTGGCAGCATCCTCTACATAAACAGCTCTTGAATAAGCCTTATCAAGGGTTGTGCCCATAGTTACCACTCCGTGATTTGCAAGCAGACAAGCGCCGCTTTCCTTAAGATACGGCACTGCACCTTTTCCCAGCTCTGCTGTTCCGGGTAG
>CAZOSH010000044.1:0-8462 GCA_964582395.1 uncultured Oscillospiraceae bacterium
CGTCTGCAGAGGGGTCGTGGCCAAGCTCCTGAAGCAACTGACGGGAAACGCGGATGACCTTGTTGATGGTCTCGACCATATGAACGGGAATACGGATAGTCCTTGCCTGATCGGCGATTGCGCGGGTAATAGCCTGACGGATCCACCAGGTTGCGTATGTAGAGAACTTATAACCCTTGGAGTAGTCAAACTTCTCAACCGCCTTGATAAGACCCAAGTTGCCTTCCTGAATCAGATCGAGGAACTGCATTCCGCGGCCAACATAGCGCTTTGCAATAGAAACGACAAGACGAAGGTTTGCTTCGCTCAGTCTGCGCTTTGCGCTTTCATCACCGTCCATAATGCGCTTTGCCAGCTCGATCTCCTCGTCGGGGGAAAGCAGGTCAACATTACCGATCTCCTTAAGATACATTCTTACGGGGTCATCAATGGCGTAGCCCTCTGCCATCTGGTTGGGGTCGACCTGCTCTTCTTCGGCATTTTCATCATCGACGAAATCCTCATCCACATCCAAGGTGGGGATATCCATAAGGATATCGCCTTCGGAAATGGTGATCTCGATGCCCATCTTTTCGATGGTCTCATAGAGCTTGTCCTGCTCATCGTTATCCATATCCAGAGCATCAATAAGAGCACCGATCTCTTCCATTGTCAGCTTGCCCGATGCCTTGCCTGCATCAAGAAGATCCTTAAGAAGATTCTGCTTTGCCGCCTCGGGACTCTTGTTTGCCTCTGTGTTTTTGATCTGTTCTGTCATATCTTGTTCCCCCTACTTCTTTTTCGCGCCAAAGCCAGCTGAAGCAGATCATCGCCGCTGCCTGTGCGCTTCATATATTCGAAATTGATTTTTTTGATACAGTCGTAAAGCTCTTGCTTAGGGTCGCTTGAAGGAATCGCCGTGGCAAGCACCTGGGAAAGATGCCGCACCTCATTGTCTTCCAATCCCAAAAGTAATGTGGCGGGGCTTATATGCTCGCCTTTTTCAAGTGACTGCAACGCCGAGGCATAAATTCCGCCTAAAAGTGCCGAAGAAAATTGCTCGGGAGCCAGCATATTTTTTGCCTCTCTCAGCAGCTTTTCGTCGCTGACACAAAGGCAAAGGAGTCTTTCCTCGCTGATTGCCGAGGAGGGATTTTCATATCTTATGCCTCGTTCTTTAGGCTGAGCCGCCATAAGCGGATTGCTTGCTGCTTGCTGTTCCTTACGCTTTCTTTCGCGGAGAGTTGCCGCCCTGATGCGCCTTACCTCATTGAGTAATGAATCCTCCGAAAGATCGGCGCTCCTTGCGGTGTTGCGGGTGTGTATCTCACGCTCTATATCGCTTGGAATAGATGCCAAATATCTTGCCGTTTCCTTGAGATAGTTTATTCTTCCGTCGTCGGTTTCAAGGTTGTGAGATGCCTTGATGGTGGATAGGCGGTATTCTATATCCGATGGCGGCTTGGTCAGCAGCTTGCGGAACGCATCCGCGCCGTTGCGCTTGATAAATGAATCGGGGTCATCCTTCATAGGCTTGCCCTTTTTATCCAGGACTATCTCGCCTCGCTCGTTTCTCACAGCGGGAAGCCTGAGTACCCTGACATCAATATCCGCCTTGGAAAGAATGTCAATTGCCTTGTCGGTTGCCTTTTTGCCTGCATCGTCCTGATCAAAGCAGACAACCGCTTTGGCTGCAATCTTCCGCATTATCTGTGCCTGCTGGGGCGTAAGCGCCGTGCCGCAGGTGGCAATTGCGTTGTCAAAGCCCGCCTGATGCAGAGCGATAACATCCATATTTCCCTCAACAAGCAGTAAGAAATCTTCCTTGGTGCGCTTGGCAAGATGGATTCCGTAAAGGGCTCTGCTCTTGCTGTAAGCGGGAGTTTCGGGACTGTTGATATATTTTCTTCCCTCGTCACCCGAGGTGAGGACTCTGCCGCTGAAGGCTATAACATCGCCCCGCTCGTTAATAATGGGGAACATTATCCTGTCGCGGAAAAAGTCAAAGGTTCCGCCGTTTTTGCCCTTGGAGCAAAGTCGGGCGCTTTCAAGGTCAGCCTTGCTGAAATGCTGCGCCGTCAGCGCATTGGTCATATCATACCAACCATCGGTTGCATAACCTATGCCGAATGCCTTGATGGAGTCTAATGTCATTCCGCGGCGGGAGAGATAGCTGAGGGCATTTTTGCCTTTTTCCGAAAAGAGGTTTGCTCTCCAGTGCTTTGCCGCCGCAACATTGGAGTCTAAAACTTTTTTGCGTATGTTAAAACTTTGGTCATCATCATTGGGGACCGTCATTCCGCAGGAATCGGCAAGCTTTTGTACAGCATCTATAAAGCTGAGATTTTCAACCTTCATCACAAAGGAAATGACATTTCCGCCCTCACCGCAGCCGAAGCACTTGTAAAGCTGCTTTTCTGCCGAAACCGTAAAGGACGGTGTTTTTTCATTGTGGAAAGGACACAGACCCACATGGTTTGCACCGGCCTTTTTAAGCCGCACATATCCCGACACTACGTCGACGATATTGCAGCGGTCTATTAGTTCATCCAAAAAACTCCTTGGAAGCATTGCCATATATGATCTGTCCTCCTTTCTTGAAAATCGTGGCTTTCACGCTGACTACTGCATAACTGCCACTGCGCCGTACACAGAGTACTGTCACAGTGTCAGTTATTTGTCTCAGCGCGAAATCCATCAATTTTCCCTAAGATTATAAAAATCACCTTTCGCTTCGAATACTTCGCAACACTCACTTGCCGTATCGTAGGGCAGGGGCTTGCTCCTGCCGTCTGTCTTCGCTTGTGTTACTTGTCTCAGCACGAAATCTGATTTTTGTTTAGTTTGTTCTTTTGTCGCGGAGCCGACACATTAACATTTGCATAGCAAATACTTTATTTGCCGCAGGCAAACTTCATTCAATATTTGCTCCATCCTTTGGGGATGAACAATTCGCTGAAATGGGCCACCGCGTATCTGTCGGTCATTCCCGAAATATAGTCGCAGACTGCGGTGACAACTCCCTCTTGATCTGCAATCGCTTTATAATCGGCGGGCAGCTTTTCGGGAGCTTTATAGTAATACTCATAGAGTGTCTTTACGATTTCAATACCCTTGACCTCTTCGCTCTTTGCGGCGGGATTGAGATAGACCTCGTCAAACATAAAGCGGTGCAGCTCGTCAAAGACCTCCTGCAAATATTCGGGCAGACCTATCATTCCCGTCTCGTTGCAGTAATCAATAACGCCGTTAACAAGGGTATTTATACGCTTGCCGTGACTGTCGCCCATAATTTCCAGCACATCTCGGGGCAGATCCTCATTTTTAAGCAGACCTGCGCGGATGGAATCATCAATATCGTGATTCATATAGGCGATCTTATCGGCATAACGGACTATCTGTCCTTCAAGGGTAAAGGCGGGAGTGCCACGGGTGTGATGCAGTATGGCATCACGCACCTCGTGGGTAAGATTAAGACCCTTTCCGTCCTTTTCCAGCTTGTCCGCAATACGCAGACTTTGCTCGGCGTGGACAAAGTGCCCCGACATTTCGTCCAAAGCTCTTTCACCGGCGTGACCGAATGGGGTATGTCCCAGATCGTGACCCAATGCACCAGCTTCGGAAATATCCTCGTTCAGCGACAGGGCGCGGGCGATGGTGCGGCTTATCTGCGCCACCTCAAGGGTGTGGGTAAGTCTTGTGCGGTAATGGTCGCCTTCGGGTGAAAGGAAGACCTGTGTTTTATGCTTTAGGCGGCGGAATGATTTACTATGTATGATCCTGTCACGATCCAGCATAAAGCAGGTGCGGTTTTCCTTTTCCTCTTCTCTGACAGCTCTGCCCTGAGAAGCGGAGGAAAGAACAGCAAGGTCGGATAAAGTTTGTCTTTCTCTTTCTTCAAGCATCTGACGGATATTCATTCAAACACCACCTAAAATGTCATATATATATTTAATACGCAGAAAAATGTAATTTCCTCTTTTTTAATCTAAATTTTTTTCAAAAAGTTTTTCGCCTACTATTTCGGCGGGGAATTGACCGCCCGACATATCCATAAAATGTCGCAGGGCATTGTCACAATATTGGGGCTCCGCAAGCAGCTCCAAAGTGACCTTTTCACCGTAATCGCAGGAGCTTTCGGTCACATTCAAAGAGGGGAGAGCGTGGCGCAACGGCTGTAAGAAGGAGTAGTCACAGCACAGGCGCATGACCTTAAAGGGGGTCATGACCGCAAGCCCTGCTTCTTCAAGCGCACCCTTTGCCGCTTGGGAATAGGCGCGCACAAGTCCGCCCGCACCTAAAAGAGTACCGCCGAAATAACGGGTGGTCACGCACAGTACATTCTGCACCTTTGCGCCTCGAAGCACCGTCAGTGTAGGCATTCCCGAAGTACCTGACGGTTCACCGTCGTCGGAAAACCGCTCCACACCGCCCTTCAGCACATATGCATAGACATTGTGGGTGGCATCCCAGTATTTTTTACGCATACGGGCAAGTATCTCTTGCGCCTGCTCGGCGCTTTCTATTTTAAAAATGTGTCCGATAAAGCGGGAACGCTTTTCGGTAAACTCATATTCTGCATCATTGGCAGGAACGATATAAGGCTCTGACATATCAAACCTCCCAGGGCTCGGGCTCTTTGGGCAGATATTCACTCAGTCTGCTGCGGGTCACATCGTCCACTAAGGCTTCTACCTCAATGCCGTTTTCAAGGTAATCTGCCCGAATGACCTTGGCATCGCGGTAAAGCATATCCAGCTTTCCGCTATCTGAATAGGGCAAAATAAAGGTGATATGATGCTCGCCGGAATCAAGAGCTTTTTTCACCTCTTCAAGCAGTGCGGTAAGTCCTTCACCGGTCTTTGCCGAACAGTAAACGGCATCTCTTTGACGGGGCAACTCGTCGTCCTGCAACAGATCACATTTGTTAAACACCTGAACAATAGGGGTCTGTTCTGCGCCCAATTGGTTAATAAGACTTTCCACCACTTCCATCTGCAATCTCCACTGAGGGTCGGCGGCATCCACCACGTGAACAAGCACGTCGGCATAGGTCAACTCTTCTAATGTTGCGCGGAAAGCATCAATAAGGTGATGGGGCAGCTTGCGGATAAAACCAACAGTATCGGAAACAAGCAGTTCCCCGAAGGATTCTGTCTGCATCAGCTTGGTAGTAGGGTCAAGTGTATCAAAAAGTCGGTCGTTTGCATGTACTCCCGCGCCCGTAAGGGCATTGAGCAGGGTGGATTTGCCTGCATTGGTATAGCCCACAAGACAGACAAGGGGAATGCGGCTCTTTGTTCTGCGGGAGCGCTGTACCGAACGGATACGGCGTACGTCTTCGATCTCCTCTTCAAGAGCTTGGATCTTGCGGCGGATATGACGGCGGTCGGTCTCAAGCTGTGTTTCACCGGGGCCGCGGGTACCGATAGGGCTGCTTCTGCCGCTGGCGGTCTGACGGACAAGATGTCCCCACATACCGGTCAGGCGGGGAAGAATATATTTATACTGTGCAAGCTCGACCTGCAATTTACCCTCGCGGGTCTTTGCGCGGTCGGCAAAAATATCAAGGATAAGCGCTGTACGGTCAATAACACGGCAACCGAGGGCAGCCTCCAAGGCCTTTGCCTGAGAGGGCGAAAGCTCGTTGTCAAATATGGTCAGGTCGATCTCGTTTGCCGAGATCGTTTCTCTCAGCTCTTCTGCCTTGCCCTTGCCGATGAATGTACCGGGATCGGGGCTGTGTCGGTTTTGCATAGCCTCCAGCACCGGCTCTCCGCCTGCGGTCAACAGCAGTTCGGTGAGCTCGTCCATTGTATCGCGGTCGGAATTATCAAAGGTGGCAAGATCACCGCAATTAAGACCAACCAAAAGGGCTCGGGAACGGGGCTTTACTGTATTATCTGTCATTTGATTTCTCCTGAAAGCTTGTCTTCCTGCGCATCGGTGATAAGCACCCTGCATACGCAGTTATGTAAATTGTCGGCTTTTACAGCAACGGGCAGATATTCCATACTGTAGCCTTCGCAGATGCCTTTCCTTTCCTGCTCGAAAAGCACCGTCAGCTCCTTGCCTACAAATGAGTCAAGATACTCCTTGCGCAGTGCGGTACAAAGTGCTGCGGCACGGGCGGCGCGTTCTTCCTTTTCGGCGCGGGTCAATTGATTGGGGCGTGAATATGCCTTGGTGCCTTCGCGGCGTGAATAGGGGAATATATGCACCTGGGCGGGCTTCAAGACTTTTAAAAACTCAAGGGTTTGAGTAAAATCCTCCTCGGTCTCACCGGGAAAGCCTACGATAAGGTCGGTGGTTATGGCGCAATCGGGAAAATATTTTCTCAAATACTCAGCCGCCTCCATATATCGGGCGGTGTTATAACGTCTGCCCATATCCTTCAGGGTCTTATCACAGCCGCTCTGCAAAGACAGATGAAAATGCGGACAGATGTTTTTATATTTTGACAGCTCCCTCGCCCATTCCTCGGTAACGGTACGGGGCTCCAGTGAGCCTAAGCGGATTCGGGTTTTGGGTGCGCTTTGACATACCGCCTTCAAAAGCTGCAGAAGCGAAGGCTTTTCGGGCAGATCGACGCCATATGAGCTGATCTCGATTCCCGTTATGACTATCTCGCGGTAGCCTTCCTCCTCCAAACGTGCCGCTTCCTCGGCAGCAATATCAAGGGGCAGGCTCAGCAGCTTGTTACGCAGATAGGGAATGATGCAATATGCACAGAAATTACGGCAGCCATCCTGCACCTTAAGCAATGCACGGGTGCGGCCAACCAAGCCGCCTGCGGGCATATAGTCAAAAAACTCAATAGGCTCTGGAATGGTATAGGAATGATCATTAATATATTGCTCTATCATATCGGGCAGACGGCTTTTTTCCTCCGTACCCAATACTATGTCAGCACCGCAATCCCGCATAAGCTGCTCGCCTGTGTGCTCGGCACTGCAGCCGCAAACGGCAATGATACCATCGGGAGCAAGCTGTCTTGCGCGGCGGATGACATTTCGGGACTTCTTGTCGGCAACTGCTGTTACCGAGCAGGTATTAATTATATAAACATCGGCTTTCTGCTCAAAGGGTACGATTTCAAAACCACGCGCGGCAAGAAGTCTCTCCAGCGCCTGGGTCTCAAATTGGTTTGTTTTACATCCGAGTGTAAAAAATGCTACTTTCATCATGCTAAATCACCACCTTATATAATAACACAGAACAGCGCAATATTGCAACGAAAGAATACCAAAAATATCTGAATATACAGTTAATTTCTCCCATAAAATCAACTATAGACCATCAAAGGAGGAATATCTTTTGAAAAAAATTGTCTGCATTATATTATGCTTGGCTTTTTTGACCCTATCCGCGGCGGCAGTCAGCACACCATCTGTCACCGTTTCAGCGCCCTCCGCGTTGCTTATGCATTCCTCGGGCGAGGTACTTTTTGAGAAAAATGCCCACGAAAAGCGTCCCATTGCCAGTGTTACAAAGGTCATGACACTTCTGTTGGTTTTTGAGGCTATCGAGTGTGGAGATCTGTCTATGGCGGATATGGTGACCGGATCTGCCCACGCCGCATCTATGGGCGGCTCACAGATCTGGCTTGAAGAGGGTGAGCAGCTCTCGGTTGAGGATATGCTCAAAGCGGTGATAATCTGCTCTGCCAACGATTGCGCCGTGGCTTTGGGCGAGCATATTTCGGGTAGTGAGGAAGCTTTTGTGGCGCGGATGAATCAGCGGGCAGCCGAGCTCGGAATGAAGGATACCACATTTAAAAATGCCTGCGGACTTCACGAGGAGGGGCATTTAAGCTCTGCCTATGACGTGGCGGTGATGTCCCGCGAACTTATCAAATACAGCAAGGTATCAAGCTACGCAACCACTTGGGAAACCACCCTTCGCGGCGGCGAATCGGTGCTTAATAACACCAATAAAATGATACGCTCCTATGATGGAATGACGGGACTAAAGACGGGATTTACTACCCAAGCGGGTTATTGCCTTGCCGCTACCGCAACAAGAGAAAATACGGGACTTATCGCGGTGATTCTGGGCGGGGAGACATCCGAAAGCCGCAACAAGGACATTGCCGCCTTGCTCAATTGGGGCTTTGCAAATTATATGACGGTCATTCCCACTCCCGATATGCCCCTGATGCCTGTTGCCGTAAGGCTGGGTAAGGAAAGATCGGTCACTTTGAAATTGGGCGAGACCGATGGTGTTTTAGCGCAAAAGGGCGTAGAGATAACCAAGCGGATAGAGCTTGAAAAAGAAGTGAAAGCCCCTGTAAAAGAAGGACAAAAATTAGGAGTACTGATTGCCGAGCAAAACGGAAAGACTCTGTGCGAAATACCTATTGTCGCCGCCGAGACTGTAGAGAAGATGAGCTTTTGGGATGTATTCTTGAAACTGCTCAAAACCTCCACAATGCGGTAAATCGTGTCTTTCACGCTGAATACATCGTAACTGCCCCCTGCGCC
>CAZOSH010000045.1:0-8330 GCA_964582395.1 uncultured Oscillospiraceae bacterium
TAGAAGAAGCAATATCAAAGGGAGAGAGACTTGCCGTTTACGGTGATTACGATGTAGACGGTATTACGGCTACCTGTATTATGATCCGTTATCTGCGGGGAAGAGGCGCGGATTGCACCTACTATATTCCTGACAGATTGGGCGAAGGCTACGGTTTGAATCTTCAGGCAATTAAGACACTCTATGATGATGGTTGTCGACTTCTTATTACTGTTGATTCGGGTATAACCGCAGTTGAAGAAGCGGATTATGCTGCGTCAATAGGTCTTAAGCTGATAGTTACAGATCATCACGAGTGTAAAGAAATACTTCCCGCTGCTTGCGCTGTAGTAAATCCGCGCAGAGAGGGAAGTGAATATCCTTTCAGGGAGCTTGCAGGCGTTGGAGTTGCTTTCAAGCTTATTTGTGCTTTGGAAAAAGAACTCAGCATTGATGAAATGCTTGAGAAATATGCTGACGTTGTTGCGGTTGGAACAATTGCCGATGTTATGCCGCTTAGAAGTGAAAACCGTGCAATTGTATCCATCGGTCTGAAAAAACTGCCGCATACAAAGAACCTTGGTCTTCGTGCGCTGATGTCAAAGCTTGGTCTTGACAGCAAGCCTATCAATGCAAACTCCGTCAGTTTTGTTATGGCTCCCAGAATCAATGCGGCAGGCAGATTGGGAGTTGCTTCTTCTGCGGCAAGTATGTTCCTCACCGACGAGTGGGGTGAGGCAAGCAAACTTGCAGAGCAACTTTGCGATCTTAATCGTATCCGTCAGGAAGAAGAAAACGGTATATTTACAGAGATTACCGAACGCCTTAAGGAGAATCCAGAGCTTACTCGCAAAAAGATTCTTGTATTGTGGGGAGAGGAATGGCATAACGGTGTTATCGGTATCGTTTCTTCAAGATTGTCTGACAGATATGGTATGCCTTGTATACTTATTTCACTTACGGGTGATAGCGGAAAGGGTTCGGGAAGAAGTATCAAGGGCTTTAACTTATATGCTGCTCTTGAGAAAAATGCACATCTGCTTGAAAAATACGGCGGTCACGAATTGGCAGTAGGTCTTTCTCTTGATAGAAGCAATCTTGAGGCTTTCAGGGAAGCTTTGGAAAACTATGCTGATGCTTTTGAAGGTGCATTTGATACTGCACCTTACATCGATGTTGATTGTGCAGTCTCTCCTTCCGAACTAAGTGTTTATGAGGTCGAACAGCTTAATGTTCTTGAGCCTTTCGGTATGGGTAATCCACAACCAGTATTTACTATGTCGGGTATGAAAGTTGAGGAGATCACACCCATAAGTCACGAACGTCATATTAAGCTCTTGCTTTCAAAGAACGGCTTGTTCTTCTATGGCTTTGTTTTCGGTATGGGAATGAAGAGTTGTCCTTTTGTAAAGGATGATATGCTTGATATTGTTTTTTCAGCCGAAATAAATAAATACCGCGGCAGAAACAGTGTTCAGCTGGTTATTAAGGATCTCAAATGGTCTGAAAAGGAAGAAACACTTGATGCTGATTCGTTTGCTGCATATCTTGCGCTGTCTGCAGAAAGAGAGATCAGCAATGAGATGGCTTTCCATTTGAGCCCGACCAAGAATGAATTAGTTGCTGTTTTCCGCCATATTCAGGCGCGCGCAGAGGATGGAATACTTGTAGACGGTGCAAGATCTATTTACAGGAAGATCAGGTATGAATCCAATAACAGCCTAAGCCTTGGCAGATTCCTGGTTTGTATGGATGTTTTCAGAGAGTTTAATATCTTTGATTATAACTTATTGGATGACGATATAATAATCAATATAAAAGACTTTGTCGGAAAGGTAGATATCAACGGCTCAGTTTTGCTTAAACGGCTTAGTGAGTTGCGTCAAAGGTAAGAGATATGAACGACTCGGATATTTTGAAAAAAACTGAATTAAAAATAGACGAGATTTGCACGGGTGTATCGGTGGACGATGCAGCCGCTATTCGTAAAGCCTATATTTGCGCTTTGAAATCTCATGACGGACAGTTCCGTAAAAGCGGAGAGCCGTATATTATCCATCCGGTCGAGACTGCATATATACTTTCACAGCTTGGAATGGATCCTGAGGCAATACAGGCAGGATTACTGCACGATTGCATTGAAGATACAAGTATGACCTTTCAGGATGTAAAAAAGGAGTTTGGTGAGTCTGTTGCTCAACTTGTTGATGGTGTTACCAAACTCGGTCATATAGTATATAGCAGCCGTGAAGAGGAACAGATGGAAGATCTTCGCAAAATGTTCCTTGCAATGGCAAAAGATATACGTGTTATTATAATCAAACTTGCAGACCGTCTGCATAATATGAGAACCAATCAGTATTGGAATCCTCGCAAGCGCAGTGAGAAAGCGCTTGAAACAATGGAGATTTATGCTCCGTTGGCTCATAGATTGGGTATGCAGAAAATTAAATTTGAGCTTGAAGATATTTCACTTCAGGTCCTTGATCCTGTCGGATATGAAGAGGTTATCAAGTTTTTAGATAGCCAGAATGTTCAATTGCAGGAGTTTTTGGCATCTATAGAGAAGTCTATTTCTGACAGACTTAAGAAAATAGGAATTAAGTTTGAAATCAAATCAAGGGTAAAACACATATACAGTATTTACCGCAAGGTGTATGGTCAAAACTTGAACTTTGATGAAATATATGATGTTTGTGCAACACGAGTTATAGTTGATAATATTTCCGACTGCTATAACGTTTTGGGTGTAATTCACGATCTGTTCCATCTTGTTCCGGGCAGATTTAAGGATTATATCAGTACCCCTAAGCCTAATGGATATCAGTCGTTGCATACATCGGTTATAGGCACTGACGGTGTTCCTTTTGAAGTACAGATAAGGACTAAGCAAATGGATCAAATGGCGGAATACGGAATTGCCGCACATTGGAAATACAAGGATAAGCTTTCAGGTCAGCAAAATGAAGAGGCTTTTGCTTGGGTGCGTCAGTTGCTTGAAACACAGCAGGACAGTGATGCTGAGGATTTCATCAAAAATATCAAGGTTGATATGTTTGCAGATGAGGTTTTTGTTTTCACACCTAAGGGTGATGTTATATCCTTGCCCAATGGAGCGACCCCTATTGACTTTGCATATGCAATTCACTCTCAGGTAGGCAACCGTATGACCGGCGCAAAGGTCAACGGAAGAATTGTTAATATAGATCATGTTCTTAAAAGTGGAGATGTTGTTGATATTATTACTTCATCGTCTTCTACAGGACCCAAACGTGACTGGATGCAAATCGTCAAGACTAACTCCGCGCGTACCAAGATGAAACAGTGGTTCAAAAAAGAGCGTAGAGAAGAAAACATTGAGAATGGCAAAGCTGAGCTTGAGCGTGAAATGCGCATCGCATTGCTTTGGGATACATTTAATGACAAAGAGTTCCAGCCCATTTTGCTCAAACGTTTTGATTGTCCCAACCTTGATGAACTTTATGCATCCATAGGCTATGGCGGAATAGCCTTATCCCGTGTTATTTCGCGGGTAAGGGAAGAAAGCATCAGACAGCAAAAGCTTAAGAATCCCACACAGATCGTAAAGGCTGAAAAGACAAAGAAATCGTCCAACAGCGGTGTTATTGTTGAGGGTCTTGATAATTGTCTTGTAAAGTTCGCAAAATGCTGCACCCCTGTTCCGGGAGATGAAATTATCGGCTTTGTAACAAAGGGGTATGGTGTTTCTGTTCATCGTAAGGAGTGCGGAAATGTACGTCTTTCGATGGATAAGGGCGACGAATATGGACGTTGGCTTAAAACTGAATGGGACGATAATACTAACAGCAGAAAGTTCACTGTCGCTTTGCGTATTGTTGCAAAGAGTAGTACGGGTGTTCTGGCAGAGGTTGCAAATATCTTCAGCAATATGAAGATCGGCATTACTGAACTTAATGTTAAAGATAATCCCGGAGGAGATGCATTGTTCTTCTTGTCAGCACTTGTCAGCGGAAAAGAACAGCTTAATCTGCTTATGCAGAGAATTAAAAGAAGCGCCGATGTACACGATGTTTATCGTTATATGGAGGGAAAAGAGGGAAACTGATATGAGAGCGGTACTTTCGCGTGTCAGTAAAGCGTCCATAACCATAGATGGCAAGCCCGGCGGAAGCATAGGAAAAGGCTTTGTAGTGCTTTTGGGAATCGGACCTGAAGATACTCAGGCTGATGTTATCTATCTTGCAAAAAAATGCGCTGAAATGCGTATTTTTGAGGATGAAAATGAAAAGATGAATCTTAGCCTTGCAGATGTGGGTGGAGGAATGATGGTCGTTTCTAATTTCACCCTTTACGGAGAATGCGCAAAGGGAAGGCGTCCTGACTTTTTTGGAGCAGCAAAGCCTGCAACTGCGATTCCTTTGTACAATGCTTTTTTGGACGAGATAAGAAAGTATAATATAGAACCCGTAACGGGTGAGTTCGGCGCCGATATGCAGGTTGACCATATTAATGATGGACCTGTTACTCTGATTCTTGAAACAGAGCGAATGATGAAAAAATAACGGAGGAGTATATGAAGATTAAAACCGTTATTGTAGGTATGCTGCATACCAACTGCTATATTTTGGAAGATGAGCAGAGCAGAAAATGTGCAGTTATAGATCCGGGAGCGCATGCGGAAAGAATAATCAATGAGCTTGAAGGCAAGCAGGTTGAGTATATTCTTTTGACTCATGGTCATTTTGATCATATACTCGCAGCAGCGCAACTTCAGCGTGAAACAAAAGCAAAGCTTTTAATACATAAGGCTGATGAGCATATGCTCAGTGAGCGTTATGTAAAGGGGAGCGGTATGCTTAAGAGTATCAACGATATTGCCAAAGCAGACGGTTATCTTGAAGATGGCAAGACCGTTGAGCTTGGTGCGCTTAAGATCAAGGTTTTAAATACTCCCGGACATACAAAGGGTAGTTGCGTTCTCATCTGCAATGATGTAATGATTGCGGGAGATACTCTTTTTTATGAGAGCTGGGGTAGAACGGATTTTGAAGGCGGAAATGATATGGAAATGGTTTCTAGCCTAAGAAAACTTGCTTTACTTGACGGTGATTATACAGTACTTCCCGGCCACGGAGAGTCTACAACTCTTTCGCATGAAAGAAATTATAATACGCTGATGCGATATGCTTTAAAACAATGAAATATAGTATAAACGGACATGACCGCAATACTGCGGTTTTAGATATGCTCATTGCGCTTTTGCCCGATGAAAAGCATGAATTATGTGACTGCGAAGATGTTGATTGCATTAGTGCATTGACAGCCTGTGAAGGATTTGTTACGGCTTATGCCGAAGTGTGCAGAAATGGCATCAAGACCAAAGGTGAGTGTGTTGAACACGCACCATCGGAGGGAGAGGAGCGTAAACGCAGAATCAGCTATGCAGTTAAAACTGCGTTATTTAAGGCACTGCTGCCGCATTTGGGCAAGAATCCGCCCTGGGGCTCACTTACAGGTGTCAAGCCTGCAAAACCTGTACGGATGTTTATGGAGCAAGGAAATGATCACGATAAAGCGGTCAAATGGCTGACAGACAGATACTTTGTTTCGCCTTATCGCGCTGAACTTTGTGTTCGTGCCGCTGAAGCTGCTTTGACTACTGAGCAAAACTTGCTTGATGAAGAAGTTCAGTTATATGTTGGTATACCGTTTTGTCCCACGAAATGCGCTTATTGCTCATTTGTAAGTAATGATATGGTCAAATGGGGTAAGCTTATAGCGCCTTATCATTCTGCATTACTTGAAGAGGTTATTGCCACAGGAAAGATGCTCAAGCGTGAAGGGAAAAAGGTTGGCTCGGTGTACATAGGTGGCGGCACGCCTACAACTCTTGATGAGGATCAGTTAGATGCTCTTATAAGTTGCATTAAGAATGATATTGATCTTTCTGTTTGTCGTGAGTTTACGGTTGAAGCAGGGCGTCCTGAAACCATATCAGAGGAAAAACTTAAGGTTTTTGCAAAACACGGAGTTGACAGAATAAGCATTAATCCTCAAACAATGAATGATTCTGTTTTGGCGGGTGTGGGAAGAAAACACACGGCTGATGATATAAAAAATGCCTTTGCATTAGCTCGCGATACCGGAGGCTTTATTATTAATATGGACCTTATTGCGGGACTTCCCGGTGATGACGGTGAAGGATTGTTGAAGAGCGTATCCGAAGTTGTCGCATTAGAGCCTGAGAATATTACAATACATTGTCTTGCGCGGAAAAAAGGCGCTCCCTTGCGGTTTGGCAAAACGGGAGATGTAACCGAGGAAGAACTGAATGCCTGCTATCAGGTTCTTGAAGAAAACGGGTATGTTCCGTATTATTTATACCGACAGAAATATTCTGCCGGTGGTCTGGAAAATGTAGGTTTTTGTAAAAATAACAAAAAATCTCATTACAACATCTGTATGATGGAAGAGATAGGCGATGTTGTTGCTTTGGGCGCAGGCGGTGTAAGTAAACTGTGCTTTGAAGAGGGAGAAAAAATAATACGCATAAGTAACCCTAAATATCCCGTAGAGTATATAGAGAGAGCAAAAACAATTGCTGAAACAAAAGAGAATCTTAATTTGTAACTTTTGAAAGGAGTATTTCTATGGACGAAAAGGTAAAAGTAATACTTGAAAAGGTTAAAGAGACAGCATGTGCAGCAAGCAAGGCGGCAGGTGAAATGGCTGATGTTGCAGCAAAAAAAGCAAATAAAGCTATGGAAGTAACAAAGCTTTCGGTAGAAAACTTTGACCTCAGCACAGATATAGAGATTCTTTATAAGGAAATAGGCAAGCTTGTACACCTTACACATTTAGGTGAAGAAATAGATCCCGAAGTCATAAATGACAAGCTTGCTGTAATTGATGAGAAGATCGGTAAGATCGACGAAAACAAGCAACAGATAAAAGAGCTGAGAACCGCAAATACTTGCCCCGATTGCGGAAAGACTTGTAAAAAGGAAGATGCTTTCTGCAGTGCCTGCGGTTATAAGTTTTAAATAAAAGGCGAGAAAACTTGCCGAGTTTCAGGAGGCAGTATGTATACTATAGAGGATTATAATAAGAGTGCAGAATATATACGTTCGAAAATAGGTGACAGAAAACCTACCGTGCTTATGATTTTAGGTTCAGGTTTGGGTTTTATGGCAGATGAGGTCGAAGATGCCGTAAGTATTCCATATGGCGAGATTCCTAATTTTAAATCCTCTACCGTTATGGGACACGCAGGAAAGTTAGTTGTAGGAACATTAGCCGGTACTGAGGTTGTAGTCATGCACGGACGCATGCATTGCTATGAGGGATATCAGCCTTATGATGTTGCATATCCTGTCCGTGTTGCCAAACTTTTGGGCATAAAGTCTATGATAGTTACTAATGCGGCAGGTGCGGTAAACGAGAGTTATAATGTAGGCGAACTTATGCTTATCAAGGACCATATCCGCATTATGGGAACAAGTCCGCTTATAGGGCCTAATGTAGATGAGTTCGGACCGAGATTTTGTGATATGTCTAACACATATACAAAAACATTGAGAGAAGCAGCAAAAGAAAAGGCTAAGGAATTGGGAATCAAGCTGAATGAGGGTGTGTATTTCTATTTTCCCGGTCCTCAGTTTGAAACACCTGCCGAAGTTCGTCTTGCAAGAATACTCGGCGGAGATGCTGTCGGTATGTCCACTGTTTTTGAAGCAACCGTTGCATCTCACTGCTCTATGAGGGTTTTGGGTATTTCGCTTATGACAAATATGGCGGCGGGGATTATTCCGGATTCTGTGCTTGACGGTGTTGATGTACTTGATGCGGCAGAAAAAGCAAAGGGAAGTTTCTCAAAGCTTGTAAAGGCTTGCTTGCCTTATATGAGGTGAACAGAGTGTTTGATATACTTTTTAAGAATATATATGTTGTAACTCCCAATGAGCCCTGTCCTGTGATAAAAAATGCTTTCGTTGGTATAAAAGATGGACTGATCAATTATGTTTCAAATGAGTGCCCTAAAGAAGATGCGGAACGGGTAATAGATGGCAATAACAAGCTTCTTATGCCCGGCTTTGTCAATATCCATACCCACGCAGCTATGTCAATTATGCGCGGGTATGCGGATGATTACAGCCTGCAGACCTGGCTTAATGATTATGTTTTTCCTGCGGAAGCCAATCTTGATGATAAGTGTGTTTATATTGGCTCACAGTTGGCATTTGCCGAGATGATAAGAACAGGCACGATATCAGTATCCGATATGTATATGTTCATTCCTTCGGTTGCAAAGGCTGCTTATGAAGCGGGAATATATGCAAACATAACCAATGCAGCGTTAGTTATAAATG
>CAZOSH010000046.1:0-8187 GCA_964582395.1 uncultured Oscillospiraceae bacterium
GTTTTTGCTTAGACAGTCAAAGAACCGCTTTGCGATATTTTGGTTTCGCGCTGCGTTTTTACCGATATGCTGCGGAAAAACGGCGGGTTGAGGTTTTCTTGTCCGATATATGTCCGCACAAGAACTATCCGTTACAGAAACCCTTTCATTAGAAGTGATTTTTTATAAGAAGTAAAAAGCCGCCTTACTTCGGACTGGTTTTTATTGAATCTGTGCCTTTAAAATGGTATAATTAAGCTGTTATTAAATGAAAAGGAGAAACCTTATGTCTTACGCTGTAACCATTGCAAAAGAGTTTAATGTCCGCGAGGATTATGTGGCAAATATAATTGCTTTGCTTGACGAGGGAAACACCATTCCCTTTATTGCCCGTTACCGCAAAGAGCAGCACGGCACAATGGATGACCAGACCATCCGTCAGATCGCCGACAAGCTGGAATATCTGCGCAACCTTGATGCCCGCCGTCAGGAGGTGCGCAATCTCATCGAAGGTCAGGGGAATCTGACCGAGGAGATCTCCGCCGCTTTGGATAAGGCGGTCACCCTTGCGGAAATTGATGATATTTACCGCCCCTTCCGTCCCAAACGCAAGACAAGAGCAAGCGTTGCAAAGGAAAAGGGATTGGAGCCCTTGGCAATGGCTATTTTAGAGGGTCAGGGCACAAGCCAAGACCCCGAAGAGATGGCGCAAGCCTATATCGACGAGGAAAAGGGAGTTGCCGACGTTGCCGCCGCGCTTCAGGGCGCAATGGACATCATTGCCGAAAATGTTTCGGACAATGCCGAGGTGCGTAAGCGTGTGAGAAACCTTACCCGCCTTTACGGATTTATTTCTTCGGTGGGAGCTTCGGACGAAGACAGTGTTTATTCCAATTATTATGAATATACCGAGCCTGTGAGCAAGATTGCGGGACATCGCGTGCTTGCCCTTAACCGCGGCGAGAAGGAAGAGTTCTTAAAGGTCAGCGTGACTGTTGACCCCGTAAGACCCCTCAATACAATACGCAATCTCTATGTGCAGGGCACTTCTGCCTGCGCTCAGGTGGTACAGACCGCCTGCGAGGATGCATATTCCCGTCTTATTTTCCCCTCCATTGAGCGTGAGATCCGTTCCGACCTGACCGAAGCCGCCGCAGAAGATGCAATCAAGCTTTTTGGTGTAAATCTCCGTCAGCTGCTTATGGCACCTCCCGTCAAGGGAAAGATCGCCATCGGTCTTGACCCCGGTTACCGGACAGGCTGCAAGCTGGCGGTAGTTGATGCTACGGGAAAGGTGCTTGACACTGCTGTCATCTATCCCACCCACGGCGAAGGTCAGGAGCTGCGCTCGGCACAGACTCTTAAAGAAAAAATACTCCGTTGGGGTGTTGAGATAATCGCCATCGGCAACGGCACCGCCTCAAAAGAGACCGAAATGTTCTGCGCCAAGGTGCTTCGCGAGATAAAGCAAAAGGTTGCATATATGGTGGTTTCCGAGGCGGGCGCATCGGTCTATTCCGCATCCAAGCTGGCGGCGGAAGAAATGCCCGACTTTGACCTGACTCTCCGCTCGGCGGTTTCCATCGCTCGCAGATTGCAGGACCCTCTTGCCGAGCTTGTCAAGATAGAGCCCAAGGCTATCGGCGTAGGTCAGTATCAGCACGATATGCCTCAAAAGCGTTTGGAGGCTGCCCTTGACGGCGTGGTCGAGGATTGTGTTAATAATGTAGGCGCAGACCTTAACACCGCATCTCCCGCACTGCTTAGCCATATTTCGGGACTTTCCTCCACAGTTTGCAAGAATATTGTTGCTTACCGCGAAGAAAACGGCAGCTTTAAGTCCCGTGCCGAGCTTAAGAAGGTTCCCAAGCTGGGCGCAAAGGCTTTTGAACAGTGCGCAGGCTTCCTTCGTGTGCCCGACAGTAAAAATCTGTTGGACAACACAGGTGTTCACCCCGAATCCTACAAGGCGGCGGAAGAGTTGCTGAAATATTTCGACGTCAAGGATATAGCCAAGGAAGGCGCATCCCTTGCCGAAAAAGCCAATGCCGAGGGACTTGTCGCCCTTGCTGAAAAGCTGGGCATCGGCGTTCCCACTCTGCAGGATATTCTCCGCGAGTTGAGCAAGCCGGGCAGAGACCCCCGCGACGAGCTGCCTCCTCCTTTGCTGAGAGAAGATGTTCTTGATATGAAGGACCTGAAGGAAGGTATGACACTTCAGGGAACGGTCAGAAATGTTATCGACTTTGGCGCGTTTATAGATATCGGTGTCCATCAGGACGGACTTGTTCACGTTTCACAGATAAGCTATAAGTTTATCCGCCATCCCTCCGAAGCCCTGAAGGTGGGTGACGTTGTGACCGTCAAGGTGCTGGGTGTCGATCTGGGTAAAAAGCGCATCAGCCTGACCATGAAGGACATTAAATGATTCCTGTAATTTTAGGTATTGCCGCCGCATTGATTGCGGCGGTAGTTCTTTCGGTCAAGACTCATAAGTCGAAAGCCGAGCCGCCTGATGAAATTATTTTCAGCGGCAGCGAGAGTGATGAAAGCAAGCCCCGTCACGATATGCTCATCGGCGCGTTAAGCAATATGCCCCAGCTGAACGTATGTTTGGAGCATAATTTTTATCATATTCCCGCCAAGCTTGTGCCTGTAAGTATTGACAGTATCCGCTATGTGGCGGTCTATCAGTCGCGGAGATTTTTCGGCAGTGAGCTTGCAGGTGTGAGATATTTCGCCGAGGTAGAAAAGGCAACACTTTTACCCCGATACAGCATTGAAGAACTGCCGCGACAGTCGGAGGAAATGTATGTCCGCTTTGATGTAAAGGGCTGGCAAAAGCGGATAAAGCCCATTTCTCCCACAAGCAAGGGAATAGTTGCAGGCTATACCGAGTTTGCCATATTTGAGCTTGCGGAGGAATTACCTCAGCTTTGGCTTAAATCTGTGGACGATGTGGCGCTTTACGCGGCGCTGAAGGGTGCGGTAGCAGAGGATAGGGTAAGCTTTAAGACTTGGGAAGTCCGCAAAAAGGGAAGGTCCTTGCTTGTGACCGACAGCGGAAGGCTGATTGCAATATGCACCATTAAAGCCTTTGAAAAAGCACCCGTCCGAACTGTAAACTATGTGGCAAAGCAGATAAAAGAAGCAAAAAGAGGACAGAGAATGTAAAAAATCTCTGTCCTTTTTCTATTTCAGTTTGCGCAGGTATTCTTTTTGGGCGGGGGTTATCCGATAGCTCTCAATGGCTTTTTGGATTGCCTTTGCGTGGGTCCAATTATCAAGGGCGCGGTTTTCAATAAAGGGTAATATTTGCTCATATTGCTTTGCAAGGGCGGTGGCAAAATACCAAGCGCGCATCATATTGACATAGTATTCATCACTTTTGACCGCCGCAACCCGTCGGGCAAAGTTTGCATCAAACCGCTTGTCTAAAAAATAGCGCATAAGCACGCCAATTCCATAGCGGATGGTGTAGGTGTGATTCGAGCAAAGCCAAAGTTCAACTTTTTTCAGCAGCTTTTCGGGATGGGATTGGAGGCATTTTGGATTCATACTGTCACAGGTTGCCCAATTGTCCACAAAGGGAAGAAATCTGTCCAAGGCGGCAATGCAGGTGTCGAAATCTTTGATATATTCAATTAAAAAAGCGTGGAGATTGTCCTCTTCATAATATCGGTGGGGAAGGGCGAGTAAGAACTCTTCCGCCGCGGCAGAGCCCCGCAATTCCTTTGCCAAAGCCCGCAAAGCAGGGGTACGTACCCCGATTATCTTGCGTTTGTCCACTGTGGGCATCAGTTTTGCCTGAAAATCCCCATATTTTTCGTCTTGCAGAGCAAAAAGTCTGCTTTGAATATCTGTCATAAAATCACCTTCAAGGGAATTATATAGCATATGGAAGCAAAAGTGCAATAAAAACACGGTAAAGACACCTAAAAGACCCCTTTTTACAGCGGAATTTTGGCGAAAATACGCTTGACTTTTTTATTTATAGTGGTATACTGAATAAGTTCGCAAAAAGAATTAAGAGAATCGAGATGTATTAAAAATGGAACTTCTACTCAGACTGTCCTTTGCAATTTTAGCAGGACTTGCAGTATCACGCTGCACAAAAAAACTTAAACTTCCCCACGTTACGGGCTATCTTATTGCCGGTATCATTATCGGACCTTATTGCCTCGGTTTGTTGGGTATTGACGGAATCGGATTTAATTCCCTTGCACAGATCAAGGATCTGTCCCTTATATCCGACTTGACATTGGGATTCATTGCTTTTGCCATAGGTAATGAGTTCCGCGTGTCCCAGATAAAGGCTATCGGCAAGCAGGCAACTGTAATTGCCATATTCCAGGCAACTCTGGCAACCGTATTGGTCGACATTGCCCTTATCGGTCTGCACTTTATCATCGGAGACAAGTTGCCCCTGTCTGCGGCAATCACTCTGGGTGCTATCGCATCGGCAACCGCCCCTGCGGCAACCCTGATGGTCGTCCGTCAGTACAAGGCAAAGGGCAAGCTGACCGATATGCTGCTGCCCGTTGTCGCTCTTGACGATGCGGTAGGTCTTGTTATCTTCTCCATATCCTTCGGCATTGCAAAGAGCCTTGAAAGCGGCAGTGCAGATATGCTTTCCATAATCGTTTCACCTGTGGTCGAGATCGTATTTTCCCTTGTTCTGGGCGCTGTTGCCGGTGCTGTGCTTACTTGGGTTGAAAGATTCTTCCATTCCAACAGTAAGCGCCTTTGCCTTGCAGTAACCTTTGTTATGCTTACCGTTGCACTTAGCAAGCTGAAGTTTAACCTGGGTCCCGTACATTGCGGCTTTTCACCCTTGCTTGTCTGCATGATGCTGGGTACTATCTTCTGCAACCTGTGCGACTATTCCGAGGATCTGATGGAAAAGACCGACAAGTGGACTGTGCCCCTGTTTGTTCTTTTCTTCGTTATGAGCGGTGCAGAGCTTGAGTTTGACATTTTTACCGACTTTGCTATAATCGGAGTAGGCTTGGTATATATTGCCGCCCGTTCACTTGGTAAGTATTACGGCGCCCGTGTCAGCGCGCAGATGGTGCATTGTGACAAGAGCATTGTCAGATATCTGGGAGTTACACTGCTTCCTCAGGCGGGTGTTGCCCTGGGAATGTCAATTACCGCTCTCGAACTTGGCGCAAGCGGCGAATTGGTGAGAAATATTACCCTGTTCGGTGTACTTATTTATGAGCTTGTAGGACCTACACTCACAAAGATAGCTCTTACAAAGGCGGGAGATATTGCACCTAAGCCCTTGCATAAATATAGAAACAGGGATGAATACAAGCCTAAACAGGAGGTATAAGAAGTGGGAATCTGGGAACTGCTTACAACCGCGGCGGCATTAAGTATGGATGCCTTTGCCGTAGCAATGTGTAAAGGGCTTTCGGTCAAAAAGGTGAGAATTGGCAACGCTTTGACTGTGGGTGTTTATTTTGGCGTTTTCCAGGCGCTTATGCCACTTATAGGATTTTTCCTGGGCAGTGCATTTAAATCTCTTATCGAAAGTGTCGATCATTGGATCGCTTTCGGTTTACTTGCCCTTATTGGTGGAAATATGATCCGTGAAGCCCTCAGCAGCGATAATGAAGAGCTGGATTGCTCCTTTTGCTTTAAGTCTATGTTCCCTTTTGCAATAGCCACAAGCATTGATGCTCTTGCCGTCGGCGTAGGGTTTGCGGTAATAGATGTAAGTATCATCCCCGCCGTAAGCTTTATCGGTGTAATAACCTTTGTGCTGTCCACATTGGGCGTCTATCTCGGAAATATCTTCGGCGCAAAATACAAATCCAAAGCGGAATTGCTCGGCGGTATTGTATTGATACTTATGGGACTCAAGATTTTATTAGAACATTTAGGTGTGTTGTAAAATTGCGTCTTTCGCACTGAATATTGCAGAATGGCTACTGTGCCGTACACAAAGTACTGTCACAGTAGCCATTCTTTGTTTCGCTGCGAAATCTCTCGATTATTATGCGCCTTGTATAGAGCAAGTGCAAAGAATCTTGCGGCTGAATACATCATAATTGCGCCTTGCCGTGCAATGTAGGGGAGGGGATTCTCCTCCCGCAATATGAACATTGCTTAGGTTTTAGACGGACGAGCAATGCTCGCCACTACGGGCTCACACCGAAATACATCAATTTTGCGCGCTTCGGACGAGGATTGGATAGTAAAATATGTGACGGGACGCAGCCGCTTCGCGTCTTGACTGCTTGACGACCCAAATGCTTTGCATTTCGGTATCCGTCTGCGCACCTCTCGCCTAAAAACGATTATCAATCGTTTTCTTAACGGCTCGAGCACTCTTAGTGTTCAAGTCACGTCCTTAATAACAACATAACAAAAGGCTATACTCTGGAGAGTATAGCCTTTTATTATGGAGCTGGTGACGTGACTTGAACACGCGACCTGCTGATTACGAATCAGCTGCACTACCGACTGTGCTACACCAGCATATTGAGTTGCTTTATTATATTAGCATATCCCGACTCTTTTTTCAAGCAGTGTTTTAAACTGTTGCAAAATTACCTCTCCCTGTGCTATAATTAACTGTCAAGATATGCGTATTTATAGTCTATGAGGAACAAAAATGGAAAATGATATAAAAAAAGACGTGTTAGTGTCGGTTACGGGCTGTCAGGAAGGCGCCGATATGGACACCGAGCCCATTTCCCTGACCTCTCAGGGAAGGCTTTACCGCAAGGGTAGACAGTATTTTGTCAGCTATGACGAAAGCGCCCTGACGGGGCTTGAGGGAACTCACACCACCGTCAAGCTTGACGGGGAAGAGGTTTCGGTCATCCGCACCGGCAAATACCCCTCACAGATGGTCTTTAAACACGGCAATAAATCAATGACGGTCTACCGCACCGATTACGGACCTTTGACGGTGGTCATCAACACCAAAAAGGTCAGCAGTACACTTTGTGATGACGGCGGGATCATCGACGTGCTTTATGAAATTGAAATAGAAAACGAGCCCGCTTATGCAAATCATTTGCTCATAAGCGTAGAAGTTAAAGATTAAGGGAGAAAAGGCTATGATAAATCTTATTGAAAAGGCAAAAAACAGCGCGGCGGCACTTATTGAGAAAGCTTACGTAAAAGCAACCGAAGCGGGTGCGCTTCCCACAGCGGAGATCAAAAAGCCTGTTATTGAGGAGCCCAAGGATATCCGTAACGGTGACTGGGCAAGCTCCTTTGCTATGCAGAACACCAAGCTTATCGGCAGACCTCCCCGTGCTATTGCCGATGCAATCATTGCAAATATGGATTTTGAAGGCACTTTCTTCAGTTCTGCCGAAGCAGCAGGCCCCGGCTTTATTAATCTGCGCCTTAACCACAGTTGGTTTGAGCAGGTGCTCGAAAGCATTACCGCCGAGGGCGACGAATATGGCAAAACTCAGGCTTCAATACCTGAAAAGGTTATGGTTGAGTTTGTTTCCGCTAACCCCACAGGCCCCATGCATATGGGAAATGCCCGCGGCGGCGTATTGGGCGACAGCCTTGCCGAAGTGCTTCACCGCGCAGGTCACGATGTAACACGTGAGTTTTATGTCAACGATGCGGGCAATCAGATAGAAAAGTTTGCTCTGTCCCTTGATACCCGTTTTATGCAGTTGGTTGAGGGCGCAGATAAGCACCCTCTGCCCGAGGATTGCTATCAGGGCGGCGATATTATCGAGCTTGCCCAGCGCTATATTGATAAAAATGGCACAGACCTTGCTTCAAAGCCTCAGCGTGAGAGAATGGATATTCTGTCCGCCTTCGGTTTGGAAAACAACATTCCCAAAATGAAGAGCGATCTTCAGCGTTACGGAATCACCTATGACAATTGGTTCTTTGAGTCCGAGCTGCATAACAGCGGCTATGTCAAAGAGACCGTCGCAATGCTGACCGCTGCAGGCAAGACCTACGAAAAGGACGGCGCTCTGTGGCTCAAGTCCACCGATTTCGGCTGTGAAAAGGACGATGTTCTCTGCCGTGCCAACGGCTTCTATACCTACTTTGCCGCCGATATCGCATATCACAGAAATAAGTTTGAAAAGCGCGGCTTTGACCGTGTAATCAATATTTGGGGCGCTGACCACCACGGCCACGTTGCCCGTCTTAAGGGCGCTCTCGATGCCCTCGGCCTCGACGGAACAAACCGCCTTGAAATAGTACTTATGC
>CAZOSH010000047.1:0-8105 GCA_964582395.1 uncultured Oscillospiraceae bacterium
TCCCGTTGCAGGGTAATACCATCTACACTTATGACCTTTTAACCGGTGTAGTCTATGAGCCTCATTTGCCCATTAAACCCAAAGAAGAATATACTTACAGACAGTTTTTTGTAACCGATTATGGATATATAATTGTTTATAACGATTTCTTGACCGCTGAAATGATTTGCATCTCGGATTTTGATGGCAATATATTAGCGCAGAAAACTATTCCCGATTTCTATCCCATTCTTATAAATGAAAAGTTTTTAGCAACACGCAATGAAGACAAATTAATCACCCTATCAATCCCCTACTTAGAGGAAACTATAATAGATTGTCCTAATGACTTTAACATTTTCGAATCTTTCGGCGACGGATTTCTGTATTATGTACATAAATCTAAAGACGAAGGCTATGTTATTAAATTAGACCCATTATCCGGCAACTACGAAAAATATAATGTTGATGACCTAAAGTATCCTCACTATTTAAGTTACAATAATGGTGTTATTTATTACGCTTCTCAAGACGGCACCTCAATGCTTTCAACTTCAGGCGAGCAGCTTGGTGTATTCAATTCAATGCTCCATATTTCCGATATGATCTTCACTGCAAATGGATATATATTCGGTATCGCTAAATATAAATCTAGTAATTCTACCGAAGATTTCGATAGTTTCTTTGTCAGATTAAGGGTCGATGGAACGGAATTAATGGTCTTAAATTATTAACTCTCTCGCCGAGGTAACTCGGCGAGTTTTTTATAATATGCCGAGAAGTTTTATGTAATCAAGATATAAAAACTGATCTTTACTCATCCATTTTGCATAGCGCTTCAATTCTTCTTCGTACTCCTGCCGAACTATTGTTCCCGCTTTATAGCTTTTTTCCAAGAGTTTCAGCATCTCCTGCTCTTGCCGACTGAATTGTGAGTATTTGTTGTCACTAAAAGTGTAGTCTTCATTTAGTATACCCTGCACTTTTATCATCGCTATATCATAATCTGGCGAATGGTTTAAATCATTTTTGATCTTTCCATCTATTGTCTTTTGTAAAACTTCTTCAACAACATGACTAATTTCTGCCTCTGTAGCCTTATCCATAACTTTTCCCTCTATCGCAGTTAAAAGCTCTGCAAGGCTATTTTCCGGTCTATTCCATATACCTAACATTTCAGCACTCATTTTAGGCATTTTTTCGTTGATCACATCCGATATAAGTGATGTTGCCGTGCCTTTGGCTACGGCAGACAGTCCCTTGACAGATGCTTCGATCGGTGTACCACCATTCTGCATTGTTTCTCCATACTCGTCTATGCCAGCGTATGCACCTGCCGCCATTATTCCAATTTCGGGATGTCCGATCAATGTCGCCAAATAGGAAACAGCTGCGGTAGGAACGCCTTCTACAGTGTCACTGACCAGTGACAGCAGCCGTTTACCGAACTCTCCCGCATCATTATATAAATAATCATAAGCATACTGGTAGGCACTTTCGGGAATGGCTTCATCGCTGAATAGCTGTTTCATATTCCTTATAAAGCTATCAGCGCCATGTACTGCCGCCATCATTCCTTTGGCAACAACATTATTACTCTTTTTTGCTATATCCTTACCTCGTCTTGATTCAAGGCCGGTTGCGGCAGAGACATACTCTCCCTGTTCATTCATCCAATAGGTTTTTTGATTGGTAAGATAATCAATATATTTGTTGGCAGCTTTTTCTCCCTCTGTAGCATATATGTAATTGTAGGTACGTATCTCCGACTCGGTCATATAATCATACTTTTGAAACTCAGTCCCCAATGTATTGTAGCTTGTAGCGTATACTCCTCTTGTCCCGTATACATCGTTAATATAATAATAAGGATTTCTAACATATTTATTTGCAAGAATATGTCTTTGCTTTGGGGTAAGGTTTTTATTTTCCTCCGGACCTACTCCCAAGGAATAATAATCCTCCCGATTTCTATAGGACATATACTTTACTTCCTCAAAGTAGCCCATCATCATATCAAGATATGCGAGATAATTTTCATAGCCTTTGATCAGATTCTTTTCGAAAGAAGTGGTTTCGCTCCCATATATGCCATTACCCGTTCGCAATACGCCCAAGCGATCGCTTGTTAAATCTCTTTCTGCCTTAAGGTCTTCATAGCTCTTTCCCTCGCTCATCAGCTTCAAAGCATCTGTAAATGCATTTTCGGTATTGTATTGAGACAGCCATTTTGTAAGCTCTTCAATGTCGGCTTTTTGCTGATTGGTGAGATTATCTATATCGGCTGAATTGATCTTTTCCAAAGCACCGACAGGGTCGGTATAGGTGATCCAATGATTTTCGGTGGTGTATCTGTCGATCTCGGACTTTTCACCGCTCATTCTATACAATAGATTCTCTGCTTTTTCTCTGTAGCCTCTGAGGGCAAACAACATCTCTTCTATTTCTTCAGCGCTTTTCCAATGTTCCCAACCATCTTTGGTCTGCGTAAAATATTGTTCATACCAATCCAACCTATCTAAAACAAGATTTAATTGCTCGGTTCTTTTATCATACTCGGCGCCATATTCATTTTTGTTTGTGTACTCCCTTTCTCTTTCAGATATATCTTCTTTTACAGAATCCAAAAATCCATTTACATTCTTTTCAAAGTCCAAGTATGAGTTCTTACCTCCATATTTAGTAGGGTCTTTGTATAGCCACTCCGAAAAAGGATCATATGCGAGTGATTTATCATAACTCTGTGCATACGATGTAGTACTTGTATCAGACAAATTGGTTGATTCAGCGCCTGTTGTACTATTTTGAACACTTATCGGTGTTGAATCGATTGTACTTTGAACATCCTTTGTTAAAGAAGTCTTTTCGATATTTCCTTTGTCCTGAGCGTGAGCAATTGTGTTATCTTCATTCTTTTGCACAGGTATAGAAGCTGCACTATAAGGTATCACAGTTTGTGTTTGCGGCTGGCTTGTCACAGTGACATGGTCAGGGGTTTTTACCTCGGTAGCCTTTGGCGTTTCAACCTGGGTCTTGGGAGTTTCAACCTGAATGTCAGGCTTGACGGTCGCATTTTGTCTTATGTAATCAGTTTTTAAAAGATCTTGTGTAGGGGTTTCGAGTTTTTTCGTTTCCTTTTGCTTTTTAAGTTTAAAATAGTTTTCCGAAAATCCCATATCATCTCACCCCTATAAATCCAAGCGGAACCCTATCGGGAAAAACAATATTTTTTCGTCTGAACTTGGTTTTCCCGTCTTCGATATATTCCTCTACTTCTCCCGACATCGCCAATTCAAGCAATCTTTCTTCACTTATCGGTCCATATCCCAAAGCTGTAACGCTTGCCATATCAATGGGATATTGCACTACAACATCGGCAACCTCTGTTTCAGGTGTCGGTTCGGGTGTGTTTGCAGGTGCGCTGTCTGTTTTAGGAGCCGTGGGTGCTGCGTAGTTTTGGTTCATATAATCCATAAAATTCTCCGCGTACTCCTCGTATGTCTCGCTGTTTCGGGCGATATCATAGCCGATCTGGGTTATGCCGTAGCCCGGCTGCCATACGCCGCCCTCGTCATTTTTGACTTTAAGCCAATCCTCATAGGTCAACATTCCGGGAATATTGACTCCCTGCTCAGCCATAATGTTGTTTGCTTCGTTGTAGACGCTCTGTGCCTGCTGCGGAGTCAGCGCGGGGGTGACATCGGTTGCAGGTGTTTCGGGAGTTTCAGGGGTCTCGAGCTGCTTGTTCCGGTCGTTGTAGACCGCAACATTATACGCAAAGTTCAAGCTATCCAAGTATCTTTCATACTCTTCATCTTCCTCGGCATCATAAAGACCGTATTTGGCTTTTATTTCCTCTCTTTCGGTGTCGTACATTTGGTTTGCCACTTCAAAAAGCGCCCTCATAAACTGATCATAGCTTTTTTGAGCGGCGGCGGTGGCATAGGTAGAAGCGATCCCGCCGGTGCGCGCCGACACCTGGCCGAGGGTATCCTGCATACTCTGCTGACCCGCCATAGCATATTGCTCCTGCAACTCCTGATACTGTGGGGACGCCATAAAATCCTCATAGGTGTAGCCGTCATATTTTTCGAGGGTTTCTTTTGCCTTGGTTCCCCACGTGCTGCCTTCATAGGAAGGCATTTTGTAACCGCCCACATAAAGAGAATCATCTTCCTCCTGCGGCGCGGTAGTAGATTGGGAAATCTCGGGAGTTGCAGAAGGCTCGGCCTCTGTGGGCTGTGTATCTGCGGGCTGTGTCTCGGGAGTTACGGTGTCGGCGGGTTGGGTATCGGCGGCAGGAGCTTCCATTGCCGTCTGCATTGATGCTTGAGTATATTCGGCAGGCTTGTCTGATACCGCCGTAGCAGATTCGGGGAGTGAGGCTGCCGATGCGGCTTCGGCGGGTTGATTTTTGAACTCATCTTCATCGGGGTTTTTACGGGGTGTATATATATTTGTCATATTTTTCTCCTTTCTGTTCTTGGATATAATGATTGTAGCTTGTCGTAACGCCTTCAGCGTTTCGACAGCCGCCGAAAGCGGCTTTGCCATTTTGAGTTTCTAAAAAGGCACGGCAAAAGAAGGGACTATGCCCCTGCTTTGCCGTGCCGTGTCACGTAATCTTTTTCGCGGTAATATTTAGTTTTTAAAATGAATACATAGTTAAACTATAAATAATTTTGGCGTTGCGCTTTGCGTATTGGTCGTAGGGGAAACCCCTCAGTCAAAATCTTCGATTTTGCCGGCGTCTCGCTGCGGCTCGGTCACGCTCGGGCTCTAACACGCCACCGGCGTGTTATTCACTACCCTCGCGCCGCTTCGCTGCCTTAGCAGGGGAGCCAAGTTTATTCTCCCTCGGACGGCAGAGGGCTGCCTCCCTTACACGATTGTGACCTTTAGGTCACAAACCCTACAAAATCCGTCGCATAGCGACACCGTCTTGGCTCTCCCTTGGGAGAGCTCCTGCGTAGCAGGTGAGAGGGGTTTTGCGAAGCAAATATTTCACCCGCAGAATGCGGATTTCATCCACCATTGGTGGATTTAATATTTTGACGCAGTCAAAATATTTCTTTGCGAGCGAAGCGAAGCACTGCTTTGTCTCACCCGTTGAAAATTGAGAGATTTAGTTGTGAGCCGAGCCAACGCGACGAAGGCATACTTTCTGTATGTCGAGGAGAGGCGGCGACGGATTCACGGCGAAAGAATATATCTCTGCCCAACCCGAAGCGCTGAAAATTGATGGATTTCTTCGCAAGACAAAGAAGCAGAAGTTTGACAGTACTATCTGTACGGCAAAGGTTGCTGATGCAGTATTGCGGAGAAAGGCGCAATTTTCATATATTAAGTAACCGGATCTGGCTGCTATACTCCCTCCTTCTCTCCTCCGCATACTCTGCGGCAGAGACATCCTGCTGCGCCGACTGCTCCAAAATAAGGGCAAACTTGCGCTTGACCTTGACGGGCACACCGCGCTTGATAAGGCAATTTTCACCGTTGCAGGACACGAAAACATCGTCCTTGTAATCCTTACCGTCCTTGAAAAGCTGTACCTCTACATACTCTTCAAGATAGGGGTCGATCTCCTTTTTTGCTATGGTGGCAGCCTTGCCGCGCTTGAGCTCGGCGGCTATCTCTTCTTTAAGCTGAGCCTTGAGGGCTTCGATATCAATTTCATACTTTTTATTTTCAGACATTATTTTTTCCTCCTTATTTTTGCGGGTATGCCGCTGTCATAGTCCGCAGAGGGTGATAAATCACCCCCGCGGATCTCGCTGGTTAGTTTATTTTAGTTTGCGCCGATATCATTGAAGGTAGAACAAGACTCGATTCGAACCATATACTCTTCAACAAGGCGCTTTGCAACCCTTGTAGCCTTCCAGCCGGAGGTTGCGCGCTGATTGAGGGGGTCGGAAGTACCTGCAGAGCCAAGCTGCTTGACGATGTGCTCTAAGCCGCCGCCCTTGATCTCGGTAACGCCGTATGCGTTTTCACCCAACACGATAGTTGCGTAAACATCTCTGCCCTTGGCGCCTGCCTCACCGGGATAAACGATGTCACCTGCGGTGGCGGAAATCTCCTCGGCTACGGTCAGCTTTGCGCTGCCTGCGGCTGCGGCGGTGGCAGAAACTACGGAGTAGAGCTTTTCGGCAACGATGATCTTTCTGCCTGCCAGGGCGGTTGCCTGTGCAGCGGTGATCTTCTCGGTGACGGTGATATCCTTGCCGGAAACCGCCTTTACGGTCAGGGTGCGGAAGCCGCTGTCCTCACCGTCTGCCTTGGTCAGGTCTTCGGCGTGGAAGATCTTGCCTTCGCTGGTTTCAACGAAACGGCAGCCTGCGATAGCACCGATCTCACCGGAATAGATCTCCTTGGTATCAACATACTGATGGGGATACTTCCAGTCGGGGTCATTGGTCAGGTCGTATGTACAGTCCTGATTGATGATTGCCACATAATAGCCTTTTATAGGCTCGGCATTCATTGCCTTAAGGTAGCGGACTACGCGCTTGATCTGGTCAACGGTAAGGTAGCAATTGCCGCTTTCCTCACCGCCTACAAGCTGATAACGTGCAGACTTGCCGCCTGCATACTGAACATTGGTTCCGCCAACCAGCACTTCGCGGGTGATGGTGTCAAGGGTTCTGCCCGCCTGACCGCCCAGAAGCTTGGCAGCCTGAACCAGATTATTGTCGATAGAGGTCAGCACCAGTATATCGGAAAGCTCGATAAAGCCGCCGTACTGCTCGACGGTTGCAGTAAGCTTGCTTACATTAAGCTTCTGACCGTCGGGGGTCACGCCCTCGGTAAGAGCGTTAAGCAGCTTGGGCAGGGGGCTGTATTTGCGGAATTCAACCGTCTTGCCGTTGCCCTGAGGAATAGGCTGCTTCTGACCAAACTGATCGTGAACCAGCTTGGGACCTGCGATATCTACCAGATAATCGGAATAGAATGTGCGCATATCACCGGACATACCGGGATCGGTAGTCACATTGGTGTTACCGCTGAATACCTGCAAAGAAATTGCAGGTATGGTTTTGATTTCATAAATGTTATTCATATTTGTTTTTTCTCCTTTATTTTATAAATATTTTTATTTTGTTGCCCATTTTGGGCAAAGATAGTTTGATTTTGAGTGGAAACGGCAGTTTTCTTGGGGACTTTTGTAACACTTTTGTAGTTGAATTTTGAGTGGAAGTTTTTTACAATAAAATCATAAGGAAGTCCGCTTTATCCGCCCTGTTTTAAGAAAGGAAAATGCCGAATGAAAAATACCCTTTTAAGACTGCTCGCCCTTGTGCTCTGCTTTTGTGCCCTTTTGAGCTTTGCCGCCTGCGGCGAGGATGCACCTACAAAGGCAGATGATGATATAACACCCCCTGTTGATGACACCCCCACCGCAGACGAACCTGAAAAACCAAGCGCGAATGAGCCTACCACGGATAAACCCGAGCACCCCACCGAGCCGAGTGAGCCGGATGAACCCACCGAGCCCGAGCAGCCCGATACCCCCGCTGCACCCGAAAAATGGAGTTCCCCTGAAGCTTTAGAAATACTTTCTGCCTATGAAGAGGTAATTCGAGGGGAAAGAAAGATGATCGATACTTACACCCAGGAAAAAACTTACTTTTCTAATCCAGGTGAAAGAACTTTCTCAATTTGGGATGAAACTCACGTTTCAATAGTAGATTTCAATCTTGATGGACTGCCAGAAATTATTTTCACCACAGGCGTATTCACCTTTGACGGATACGATGCGTTATATAGCATAGATGGAAACATATATCATATTACGTTCAGTTTCCGCAGTGTAGGCGGTGTGTATAAAGATCATATAATTACGTGCGGCTCCGGTAATAACTGTTATTACGATACTTATGAACTCACAGAAACCGGTGTATCGATAAACAGGATTGCTACATCTTCGGGTTTTCAAGTCGCGCAAAATGGTTCGGTTTATTTGATTTATTCTTATAACCTTTACGGAAATGAGGTCACTGAGAAGGAATTCACAGACTGGGTGAACGATTTAGGGGAAGCCACACCTCCGCTAATCACTTATTGGACATAATCCAAATTCACCTTATTGGTTATTTTGCAAATTATAGAACTCACTATAAAAAAAC
>CAZOSH010000048.1:0-7950 GCA_964582395.1 uncultured Oscillospiraceae bacterium
ACTGCTGGACAAACTTCTTCCACCAAGCCTTTTTAACATTGTTCTTGAATTCTACGCCCAAAGGACCGTAGTCCCAAGAATTGGCGAGACCGCCGTATATTTCACTGCCTGCATACACAAAACCGCGGTTTTTGCACAGGGCAACGATCTTTTCCATTGTCTTATCGGAATTCTTCATTTTTCTACTCCTTTGCATAGCTATGCTATTTTGTATATATTAAAAATACTTTATACTTTTATGCGCCGTTTGTCAAGTGAAAACGGGCATTTCTGTTGACTTATAAGCACCAAATCGGTATAATTGGTATATAAATAATATAAGAAAGGGGAAATACAGTATGCTGGATATGCTTTTAAGACCTTATACAATGTCGGTGGAACTTGGCGCACTTGATATTTGTCTGCGCTTTTTGTGTGCAATGATAGTGGGCTTGGTTATCGGTACAGAGCGCGAATATACCCACCGTCCCGCAGGAATGAGAACCCATATTCTGGTTGCTTTGGGTGCTTGCGGTGTTATGATAACGGGTCAGGTCATTTTTGCTCAGTACAGCGCACTTGGCGCTTTCCCCGACCCTGCCCGAATGGCAGCGCAGGTCATCACCGGTGTGGGCTTTTTAGGTGCGGGAACGATTATGCGTGAAGGTGCAAATGTCAAGGGCCTTACCACCGCCGCAAGCCTTTGGTCGGTTGCTTGTTTGGGCATTGCCGCGGGCGCAGGTTACTACATAATCGCCCTTGTGGGAATGGTGTTCATTTTTATCACCCTGACACTCTTTGAGGTCATTCAGGATAAGCTGATAGGCAAGCACGTTGAGGAATGCAGTTACAGCCTTGAAACCGACAATATTGCAAAGGCACTGGAAGTCATAAGCACGGGCGCAAAAGAATACCGCGTTGATATCAGAGAGCTTCTTGCCGAGGATATGGGAGAGTCGGGGCATAGAATCACATTCAAAGCAGGAGTGGAAGGGATCCGCGCCAATAAGCGCAGAGATAAGTTCTTTGTCCATATTGCGGAAAATGATGCAATAAAACTCGTCAATCAAATCAAAGAGGAAATGTAAAATGGTTCTTTTATATATTTTAAGTGCAATAATCGGGCTTATTGCGGCAATTGCGCTGTTTTTAGGTATCAGCGCCTTGCTTGTTGACCCCAATAAAGAATACTTGGACTACAGTCCATTTTATCGTAGAGTATGTATTATTTCGGCTTGGATTGTTGTAAAGGTGCTTCGCATAAAGCTGACTGTGTCGGGAATGGATAAAGTGACCGCAACCGGAAGATTTTTGCTTGTTGGAAATCACCGCTCCAACTTTGATCCGGTGCTGACCTTCCATATTTTCAACAAGTACACTCTTGGCTTTGTTTCCAAGGAATCTAACTTCAAAATACCCTTCTATGGACGGTTTGTCCGCCGTTGCCGCTTTATTCCCATTGACCGCGAAAACCCCCGTAATGCACTTAAGACCATCAATCACGCGGCGGAGATCATATCCGATGATGTGGCATCTATGTGTGTCTACCCCGAGGGTACACGGAGCAAAAGCGGCGAGCTGCTTGAGTTTCATAACGGAGTTTTCAAGATCGCTCAAAAGGCGGGTGTGCCCATTGTGGTGGCGGCTATCGACGGCACAGAAAAAATTCACAGTAATTATCCCCAAAAACGCTCGGAGGTTTCTTTTGACATAATCGACGTCATTTCTGCCGAAGAAGTCAAAACATTAAAATCCGACGAGATTGGCTCCCGCGTCCGCACCGCTTTGCTTGAAAAACTTGGAAGATGATACGTAGTAACATAGATAACAACAATAAAACCGACGAGGCTTATGCTTCGTCGGTTTTTGTTGTATTTCTAGTTTTCTTTTTACCGATCTGTTGGATGATACCTATTATCTGTCCCGAAAGGATGACGGTCACGATTGAATACCACAGCCTTCCCAATGGGATATATGTAGCCGACAGACCGAGCACAATTGCATCGGTGATGAGATAGACCCATTGCACATCAAGCTTGGTGATGTGGGATATGCTCATTGCCAAGGCATCGTCGCCGCAGATTGCCGCGCCTGCGCGGATGGCGATTCCTGTTCCAACACCCACAAATACTGCGCCGATCAATGCGGCAAGCAGGGGCATATTATAAAGCTGAGGCCAAAATCTTTCAAATTGCTCAAAAATGCGGTAAGACACCGAAAAGCTGACTACGGCAAATGCCGAATAGATCATAAACTCGCGTCCCAAAAGCTTCCAACCTAAAAGGTAACACAGCACTGTGGCAACCAAGTTGGTTATGGCGGGGGAAATGCCAAACCAATATTCAAGCAGCAGATTTAGTCCCAAAACACCGCCCTCGGTCACCCCCGAAAGTGAGTGCACATGATATAAGCCGAATGCGACAAATATACCGCAGAGGGCGGCAATTATGCAACGCAGTGGCTTTATGTTTTTAAGCATAATTCACCAACCTTATTTTGAAAAATATTTGTCCACACCATCGGCAATGCCAATGGCTGCATCATTATGAAAAGCGGAGGTGGACATCAGCTTGTCTTCTTCCGCATTGGACATATAGCCAAGCTCGATTATGGTGGAGGGAACAGTCGTCCAGTTGATTCCCGTCATAGTGTCGGTCTCCCAATTGCCGTCGTTTTCTATGCCCGTCTGTTTGCAATATGCATCAAGCACCGCTTCGGAAAGTGCGCGGCTTTGAGAATAGAGAGCGCCGCACCAGGGATTTTCCTTAGTCTGAAAGATAGCAAGCGCACCGCGGGCATTCTTGTTGTCCGAGCCATTGGCGTGAACACGAATGAAGGCATCCGCCTTGTATGCGTTTGCCATCTGCGCCCGTTCAGCGTTGCTTATGCGGATATCGTGGGTCTCTCGTATCATCACAACGGTATAGCCGCGGGCGATAAGCTCGTCGCGGAGCAAAAGCGAGACATTGAGATTGAGCACATATTCGGCAATCTTGGTGGAAACACCTTCTGTACCTGCCGCAACCTTGGTCTTTAAGGTGCTTGATCCGGGACCCACGGGCTCTTTGTCGTACATTCCCTTGCTTTGATGGCCTGCATCTATTGCGACTATCTTTTCACCGCCGAGATAGAGTGTGCCGCCAAGCTGTTTTTCCTTGTCGGTACAAGCCTTGGGGCGCTCGGTAGTAATATCAGCGCTGTCTGCAAAATAAAGGGCGTTTTTGTAGAGAATGACTGTGTATTTCTCAGCCGTGCCGAGACTTATCAAGGCGTGGTCTTTTGCAAGAATAAGGGCAGTGCCTGACTCGGGGTCTGTCAGGGTGAGCGTAGCGGCGGCATAGACAATACTGCGTGCGCTTCGGTCAAATCCCGATATATCGGGATACTTGGGCTCTGCGGGCTTTTCGGGCTCAGTGGGAGTATCCGACGGGGTTGTCGGCTCAGTAGGATTATCGGGCAGAACAGGCTCATCGGGAGTGTCGGGAATTGCAGGCTCATCGGGCTGCTCGGGCGTGGGAGCATCGGGCAAAGCGGGGGAACTCGCCCGCTCATTCGCGCAAGCGGTGAGGAGCAGTGACAGTATCAAAAGTATAAATAAAAGCTTTTTCAATCTTATTACCTCATTTTTCGGGGGCGGAAACTTACAAGAAAAATATATCATTTTTCAGCCATATTGTAAAGACGCAAGATATAGACAAATCTCGGCAATTGGCATATAATAGAAGCAACGGGAGGGATAATTATGTATTGTGGAAAATGCGGCACACAAGTAGAAGCGCCAAGAACGATCTGTCCTAATTGCGGAGAGCCAATTGATAACAGAGATAGAGTATCAACAGAAGAAAAGCATCCTATGGCTTGGTACAAATGGCAGATATATTTTGCTCAGTGGTTTGGAATGGCATCAAGCGCCTTTTGGGCATTTGTATTTCTTTGGTATGGTCAAGTGTTGCTTACGCTTTTATATATTGGATTTATACTCTTTCATTTTGCAACCCGTCAGACTCTTGCTCACTATAGATCCATAGGTCCCAAATTGCTTTATGCACAGTACATAGTATCCGAGGTTCTAAGCATATTGGCAGGTGATGTCAATATCTTATCCATTGGGCTCACTGTGTTGATGGTGTATTTGAATTATATATATTTCAAAAAGCGCGCAGACCTGTTCTATTAAATAATATAAGCCGCTCCTTCGAGCGGCTTTTTGCTTTTTAATTCAGTTCTGCCCAAACGCTTGGGACATATGGGGTGGGGTTGCAGTTTGTCTTGCTGTCAAACTCACCGCCGCCTGTGATATTGCCGAAGGTCACACCCCAACCGCCGTAGTAGTTCAGATACTCGGTAAAATCATTGTAGTGGTTGTGGGTATAGAATACATAGACCTCATTCTCTTCAAAGATGCCGTTACCGTTGGCGTCCTGACGAGTATATACCAGCCTTGCGGCACCGCGGGTGATCCTTGTTCCGTCGTTATATATTTTGGGCGCATAGCCGGGAGTCTCGGTGCCTAAGGTTCCGATGTCCATTTCGAAATATTGGGTATTACCGGGCAGCCTGGGCTCATAAGGATAGTTTGAAGTGTTATTGCTGTAGTAGGAATGATTTACCCTAAGATGCTCGCCCCAAATGCTGTTTGCGGGCTTTGCGCTCTTTTTGGAATCATAATTGGCGGGAAAGGAGCCGCTTCCGCCGAAGGCGAACATATATGCCGCAACTTCTTCAAGGGTAATGTATCCGCCGCCCTTGAATATACGCATAACCTCTTTGCCCTTGCCGTCGATGACAACATATGTGTTCCCGCTGTCAACATAGTAGCAGGTACTGTTTCGCACGTAGCCGCCATCGGTCACGGGCTGATGATCGGCGCGGGTGAGGTTTTGCTCGGGCACCTCCAATGAGCCTGACAAAAGACCGTGCTTTGAGCGGTATTGAGCATCCTGCCAGCAGCAAGCGGGGGAATAGTCAGAGTAAAATTCCTCCTTTGACATTCCCACATAAGGGTCACTATCGGGAAAATCATCGGGGATGACAGTGTCCGACGGAGGAAGGATGATCTCCTCAGGGGTGGAGATGGTATCTGCGGGAGTGGAGGGCTGCTGCACCGCGGGTTGCGCGCAACCCGACAAAAGCAAGCCTAAAGCTAATAATAAGGCAAGAAGTTTCTTCATAAATCAACCTCAATACATCTCAATAATAAAATAATTATATCACACTCAATTTAATATATCCACATATAAAGGCGTGCGATAGCAAAATATATCAAATAATATTGAAAAATGAAGAAAACTGATGTAGAATCAAATTATACTTTATGGGAGGAGAAGAAAATATGAAATGCAGATCTTGCGGCTATGAAAGTGCAGAGCAGTTTGCTTTTTGTCCTTGCTGCGGTAATGCCGTAACCGACACAACAGAGCAGCTTTGTGTAGAGCGTGAGGAGCCGTCGGGAAATCCTGCGGCAAATCGCATTCTGGGTATATTGAAGGATAAGCTGTTTCTTATTATTTGTATATTGGTAACAGCGGGAACAGTCGGCGGAATGATTTCAGATAACTTCAATGTTATACATATTCTTGCTACGGTGTTTTTGTGGCTTTTGTATGCACAGGTGCAAAAGGGTACGCTTGATTCTACGCAGCTTAAAAATATCAGCGGAACGGTATACGCATCCTATGTTGTAACCAATGTTGCTTGCATAATACTTATCGTTTGCGGTCTTATTTGCGGGGTAACCTTGGGCGCCTTTGGAGATGAAATTATCAACGAAATAGCAGAGATGGCAGAAATAGCAGATTATGAGTCCTATGAGTTGGCATTGTCTGTATCGGCGGCAGTATTGGGTGTTATCATCGTAATAGTTTTTATCGTCATTGCGGCGCTTGCTTTGCTGATAAATATTTTCGGAGTGCGTAATATACACAGATTTGTAAAGTCTGTCTATCAAAGTGTGGAGCGCGGAGAGTTGAAGCCGGTCAAGTGCAGAACTGCGCATAATTGGCTTATGATCTTTGGTGTGATAGGCGCTTTGAGTGCTTTAGGGTCGCTGGTAGATTTGGACATATTTGGTTTCATTGCAAGCGGAGGCATAGCGGGTGCGGAAATATTAGCCGCAATGCTGATAAATAAAAATCTTTCGGATTGTGAATAAAAACCGGTGCCGCAGATACAGTTCTGCGGCACTTTTGTATATAAGGCTTGGTGCTGGATTTTAAAATGTATACTTTTGAATCAAATGATAAAAGCTCTTGCTTTTTGATAGGAGTTTTTATATAATTAACATATTATTCACTTTATTCTTGAAATAAAAGAAAGGATCAAGATTATGGAAAACAAATCACGCGGATCGTTCAGCGGTAATTTAGGCTTTATCCTTGCCGCCATCGGCTCTGCAGTAGGATTGGGAAATCTGTGGGGATTCCCGTACAAGATGGGTGCTAACGGAGGATTTCCGTTCCTTATAATTTATCTGGCATTTGTCATTCTCTGCGGTGTGGTCGTAATGGGCATTGAGATGGCTGTTGGCCGCAAGACCGGCAAGAGCCCCGTTTTAGCATTGGCTCATTACGGCAAGAAGTATAAGTTCATCGGTTGGTTCGGTGTATTGTCCGCAACCATCATTATGGGCTTCTATACCATGTTGGTGGGTTATGCTGTCCGCTATATGGTAGGCTTCGGCGGTCAGATATTCGGAATATCCGGCTTCGGCGGTCAGAACGGAGCAGAGTTCTTTGTCAGCTTTACCAAGAATCCTTGGATAGTGCTTCTTTACACCGTTATTACATTTGTAGGCTGCTACATAATCGTTGCTTCGGGTATTGATAAGGGAATTGAAAAGTTCAACAAGGTGGGTATTCCCGCGCTGTTTATCATTCTCATTGCAATTATTATTTATAACTTTACCCTCGAAGGCTCCGAAAAGGGACTTGTCTATATGTTCACCGCCAAGGGTATGGAAATGGCAGGTACCGAGTTTAACTTCTTCAACGCTTGCCGCACCGCAGCAGGTCAGATGCTTTTCTCCTGCTCATTGGGTATGGGCATTATGATAACCTACGGCTCTTATATGAAGAAGGAAGCAAATATTGCCAAGAACGCATTTATCATTCCTGCGGCAGATACTCTTGCAGCTTTGCTTGCAGGTCTTGCAATCTTCCCCGCAGTATTCGCACAGGGACAAGCACCTAACTCCGGTCCCGGTCTGCTCTTTATGACAATGCACGACACCTTCACCTCTATGGGATGGATCGGTAACATTGTAGGATTCTTGTTCTATCTGCTTGTAATCTTTGCAGGCGTTTCCTCCTGCATCTCACTGATGGAAGTCTCCGCCGCTCACCTTATTGACAGCAGTGCAGAAAAGGGCAAGCCCATAAGCCGCAAGGCAGCGGTTGCGATCATAGTAGCGATCATGCTTGTTCTGTCCATTCCCGTATGCCTCGACCAGCTTGGTATGGGCAATATTATCCCCGGATTCTATAATTCCTTTATGGCTGACGGAGCAAAAGATCTGCTTGATGTTTATGACTTGATAACCGAAGGAATTATGATGCCCCTGGCCACAATTTTGATCTGCCTTATAGTCGGCTGGAAGAAGGGCGCTTGGGCAGAGATCAGCGGGGAGTTTGAGGCTGAAGGCAATAAGTTCCACTGCAAGAAGTTCTTCGAGATCTGCGTAAAGTATGTAACACCCTTGCTGATGGTCTTCGTATTCATCTCTCTTGCACTGAGCTATTTGAATGTATAAAATATAAGATGAAAACACCCGATATCGAAACCGATATCGGGTGTTTTCATAGGGCAATCAAAATCCTTTTTTATCCGTCAAGAGCATCTTCAATAAGATCATAAGAATAAATTGAAGTCCACTGTAAAAGTGCATTTGTCCGGTTTAGAAAAATACATATCTTTGCAGATAGTTTAATTCTTTGCTTGTCTTATGAAACAGATTTACAAAGTCAGGGAAACTAT
>CAZOSH010000049.1:0-7885 GCA_964582395.1 uncultured Oscillospiraceae bacterium
GCCGCTCACGCAGAGATCATCAAGGCATATGCTCAGGAAACAGGCGCAGCGCTCGATAATGATGTCACCTACGCCTTAATGTGCGATGCTTTTGAGTTTTTCTATGAAAACTACTCCGACAGCGGTATCGATCTTTATCAGGATGACCTGACCTTTACAAGCACCGCAGGCTCCTACTATATGGCTGCTGTTCTCTACGGAAGCCTTTTCGGCAAGTCCACAGTCGGTATGCCCGTCTATGGATATCTTGATGAAAAGACCGCTACTACCTTGCAGAATGCCGCTCATGATTATCTGTTTGACACCGATCCTTCATCTGTCAAGCGTGAAGTCAACTATGTCAAGTGCCTTGCAACACCCGCAGATGTTGATCAAAGCACAAAGACCCCTTCCAGAGAATACTATGCCAACGAAATATATGACGAAAACTACCCCATAATTCTTGCAACCGCATATTCTTACTACGCACGAGGCAAATGGATACAGTATGACAATATAGGCAACTCCAATACATACGCCGCTCTTCTCCGCCGCGATATAGAGACCAGAGCAGAAGACGCAACTCCTCAGAACATTTCTTACCTTGACTGCTCCTCTTTCGTTTACTCGGTATATAATAACGCATATGGCTACAATTTTGACGGAGCAAACAACACGAATATGTTCCTTGAACGCGATACAGACCGCGTTTATTATTGGAACGCTGTAGATACTGACTGGACAGACGAGGAAGCAATTGAAAACTTCTATAAGACACTCCAGCCCGGTGACGTCGTTGTATATACAGGTCACGCCATGCTTTATATGGGCAACGGAATGATCCTCCACTGCATCTCCTCTCAGGAGACAGGCTCAAGTGCAAACTATAACCCCGATACAGGTGTTGACTCCAAGGAGATATTCGGCGGAATAGTTTATGAGCCAATTTATTCCTTCAGCGAGCCCACAGGCGCGAGATTTGTTTTCAAAGGCTCCAATGAAGTTGCCATCTACAGACCCCTTGCATCCGGCATAACTCCTACCGAGGAAGGCAAGCTCCGTGCCGAGGCACTGCTTGGAATCACCGCTTATAAGACCACAACCGCTCCCGCAGGCATTACCGTCAACAATGGTGATACCGTAACTATCACCTTCACCGTTAAGAACGAAAACGCCGAAAACAAGCAGGTCACCTTGACCGACATTATCCCCGAGGGTCTCAGCTATGTATCGGGTGATTTCACCAACGAAAACGGCAGTCTTTCTCTTACTATGCAGGTTCCCGCAGGCAAAGCTAAGACAGCATCCTACACCGTTTCGGTCAATACAGATGTAAAGCCTGCAACCCTTATCACCTGCGACGACGCTAAGGCTAACGGCATTGCCCTTAACACCACCCTTATCAATGTTATGCCCACCCTTACCGCAGAGCAGCAGGCAAAAATCAGTGATGCCGCAAAAACTGCCGCCGAGGACGCAAACACCACAATGGAAATGATCATTTCCGTATATAATGACACTCTCGGCAAGGAAGTTTCCTTCGGTGATGAATATACCCTTTTAAAGCAGCTTCTTGACATCAACGCAGCAGGCACATCGGGCATATATGTATATACCGATGATGAAGACGGATTCTATAACGAAACCTTCTTCTCTAACGACCTTATCCCCTACAATCTCTTCGGTGGAAAGCTTTTCTCTGCAAACTCAGGCGCAGTACCTTATACCGAGAATCCCACAGTTGAAAATATTCTCCCCGGTGATATTCTCCTTCTCGTCGCAGACGGCGCCGCAAAGAATATGGATGTATACTTCTGCACCGCTCCCGGCGTTCTTGCGGCAATTGAAGACGGTAAGTATGTGACATATGCTGATAGCGATGCTTCCGCAATTATGGAGTCGGTATTCAAGTACAGCTACTTCTGTGTTGCCCGTCCTTCTATGTGTAACAGAGAGTTTGACCCCGACCTTTACGGTCCCACCGCAAAGACCGAGACAGATACAAATGTCCTTATCTTCGGTGACCATCTGCTTGGTCTTAACGGCTTCGGTTCTGCCCTTGAGACCCTTGCAACCTCTGCAGGAAAAAAGATAGTAACCTTCAACAAGGCTTACGATTCAAAGCCCACCACGGTCGCAAGCCGTCTTGAGTTCTATGAGATATTCTCCTATGACTCCAATTGGCAGTGCACAGGCTGGCTGGCAGGTAACGGACGCGCAAGCGCTATTGCCAACTATCTTGCAGAAAACAATGTTGAATATGCTGTTATTACCATCGGCCGCCGCGACACACTGAACACCTCCGACGCAAAGCATAAAAAAGCAGTAAGCGCCGTTGAATGGCTTGGCAAGACCTACCCCGAAACCAAGTTTATCATCGTTGAAGAGCCTCCCTATGTCAGCGGAACCTTCAATGATACCTTCACTGGAAATTATAAGATAGGTGTAACCTATGTAGGTAACAATCCCACCGTTCATCTCAAAAACATCGGCACATACATCAATACCGCCGCATCCAAGATCACAAACTGCGCCATTGCCAAGGCAGGAACTGCAATCGTTGCCGCAAACAAGGCGGGTATTGAGGTTTACTCCACCGAGCCCAACTACAATGCTCTGCCCAATATTAACGGCACATACCTCACCGCCTGCGTAGTTTATAAGACCATTTTCGGGCAGTCCCCCGTCGGTCTTGCTACCATCTCCGGTGTGGATGCCTTAACCGCCGCCGCTCTGCAGGATATAGCAGCAAAATAATTATGCATTTTTTCAAGCCGCTCGGTTTTCGGGCGGTTTTTTGCTATATTATATTTACATTTTCGATATTTTGTAGTAGAATATAAAAAAGCGTTTTAAACGCAAAATTAAGGAGGCAAGACTATGAAAAAACTTTTGGCATTGCTCCTTGCTCTTATGCTTTGTGTATGCATGTTTGCAGCATGTGCAGAAGAGACTAAGGAACCCGCAAGCGACGATCCCATTGATACCCCCGATGAGCCCGATCAGCCCGATCAACCCGATCAACCCGTAGCAACCGGTGATCCCTACATCGTCGTAGCAAATGACGAGTGGACCATTGTTACATATTATGAGTTGACCGAAGATGCTAAGCCCGCAACATGGGTCAGCGGAACCAGCGGCTTGACCGGCTATTCATACGGCGGCGTAGCAAACCTTGCTCCCGAAGGCAGCATCGTTGCTGTTAAGATCGACAAGCTTGAGGCTTATGCAGCAGGTGATCTTGAAGACGATGATATGATCTTCATCGAGCAGGACGACGTTGACGGAAAGCTCGTTGGCACAGAAATCAACATAGTTCTCAACAGCGACAAGACCGTTAAGAGCTTTGCTCCTTCCGGCAAGTCTGTTGTAGGTGAACTGACCATCACCAAGAGCGGCGACAAGTTCACCGCAAAGATCGGCGATAAGGTATACCTTGACGGCGCAGCAGCAGACGCAAAGCTTGCAACAAAGGCTTTTGACTCTGTTTCCGCTTCCGGCTACTATGTATCTTCCGCAACCAAGAAGGCAGTCTTTGCTTTTGAGAGCGCCGAGAACATCGATCTTCAGACTGTATTCGGCAATGATGATCGTGACGTAACAGAAGTAGGCATCTTCTATGATGAGTTCTACAACATCAATTACGAAGGCTATGTAGACGGATATGACTGGGATGGCGACGGAAAGCTTGACCTGGTCGTTGTAAATCGTCCCCATACCGTTAAGGCAACTGCTGACAGCGACGGAACATCCGTATCTTTCGGCGTATTGGGTGACAACCACAGCTACTGCGGATGCGGCGGCTGGCACACTCAGTCTACTGTAGCCTCTGATCTGGCTGTTGTTAAGAATGACATCCTCTTCGTATATGAAGATTACCGCATCGGTACTTACAACGTAATTAAGCCCGAAGTTATCAATGCAAAGCTTACCGCAGTTGATATTGCAAACGGCAAGATCACAGTTGGTGACAAGACCTACAATCTGGATAACAGCGGCGACCTGCCCTATCTGAACAGCAAGCCCGTAACTCAGTACGAGACCGATGCTCAGAAGGCTGCATGGGAGAATTCCGTCGGCGCAGAGATCTCCTTCTGTGTTGATAAGAAGGACAATGTTATCTGGGCAACCCTTGCAACCGAAGCACAGATCGTTGATGCAGCATGGGCACTCGAAAAGGGCGCAACCATGGGCACTCATACTCTGACCGGTAAGATCACATCTATCGACACCGCATGGAGCGATCAGTACAGCAATATTACTGTTACTATCGTTGTAGGCGAAAAGACCGAAACCCCCATTATGTGCTACCGTCTTAAGGGCGAAGGCGCAAAGGATCTGGCAGTAGGCGATACCATCACCGTAACCGGTGAGCTTCTGAACTATGCTGACAGCTCTGAAAAGGGCAAGGTAGAGTTCACCTCCGGTTGTGAAGTTACCGCAATCGTAAAGGCAGAGCCCACAACTCCCACAGAACCCACAACTCCTGACACTCCCGCACCTCATACCCATGCATGGGATGCAGGTAAGGTAACCAAGGAAGCAACCTGCAAGGAAGAAGGCGTTAAGACCTTTACTTGCACATGCGGCGAGACCAAGACCGAAGCCATTGCAAAGACCACCGATCATAAGTATGATGAAGGTAAGGTAACTAAGGAAGCATCCTGCAAGGAAGCAGGCGTTAAGACCTTCACCTGCTCTGTCTGCAGTGGCACAAAGACCGAAGATATAGCCAAGACTACCGATCACAAGTATGACGCAGGCAAGCTCGTTGGTGCTGAAACAGTATTCACCTGCTCGGTTTGCGGCGCAACCAAGAAGGAAGCTTATACCCCCACCGCTACTGTGATTGCAACTATTGACAAGACCGATACTTGGTCCCTTGTTATCGAAGAGCGCGGCTCTTCTCCTCGTGTTGGTTCTCTTGCTCCTGCGGGTAAGATCGCTGCAGGTATATATAACAAGCTGGGTACAAACCGTACAGAAGAGTATCTGTTTGACTTTGCTTCTCTCGGCTTGGAAGGCAAGGCTTGGGAATATCTCGGTGCAACTGTTACCGTTGATATCAGTGATCCTGCTAACCCCAAGGTTTATGGAACTATAACTAAATCCACATTCTGTGTAAAGTTTGAAGACCTCAGCTTCCCCACCGACAAGAGTGTTAAGCTTTCTAACGGTGTAGAGTTTGCTCTTCCTCTTTACTATGGCGGTATCCACTCCAACAACCTTATCAACGACGGCGGTCAGTACATTCCCAAATGGAGTGACATTGGAACCGTAACTTGCAGCACCGATAGGATCTTTACATCATCCTCCTTCACAAATGGCTATTATGTATTTGTAAAGGTTTCCATCGACGGCAAGGTATTTGACTTGATCGCTGATTCCAAGGTTGATTTTAACGCATAAATCATATGGTTTCAAAAGCCACATAAGTTCTCTTATGTGGCTTTTCCTTTACAAAAATAATAGGCTATGATATTATAACAATGTCCTTTATTATAAGGAAAATGAAAGAGAGGTAAAAATCATGAGAAAAGTTCTTGCACTGCTTTTGGCTCTGATAATGTGTGCAGGCGTATTTGCCGCTTGTGCATCCGATACTGAAGATCCCGCATCCCCCGGCACTACCGATGAGACCGGCAAGACTGAGGATCCCGGTAAGACCGATGAACCCGACACAAGCACCGAAGACCCCGACAAGACCGATGAACCCGCCGAAGAGACCCTTAAGCCCGGTATGCAGGCTGACGGTACGACCTTTGTCGGTATTCTCGATCAGACCGACGAGTTCACCCTTGTTATTGAGACTCCCGGCACCTCCGGCGATGAGCGTATCGGTGTTCCTGCTGAGGCAGGCAAGGTAGGCATTGCATCCTATAATATGGCAGGTACAAAGCGAAATAAGGTCTTCACCGTTGATTGGGCATCCTTAGGCCTTGAAGGTTATCCTTGGGAATACTTTGGCGCGACCTTTAAGCTTGACGTTTCAGACGAAGCCAACCCCAAGCTGCTGAACACCCCCACAAAGACATCTTATGTTTTTGTATTCAGCCAGGTAAGTGTAGCTACCGATGCTAACAACATCACCACTGTTACCTTGCCCGACGGAAGCACCTTTGAAACTCAGAATGTCCACTACGGAATGATCCGTCCTAACAATCTCCTCAACGAGGGCGGTTGGTTTATTCCCAAGTGGAACGATCTCAGCGGCGGTAGCACCAACATCTTCACACAGGAAAAGTTTATGAAGGATTACTACTTCTACTGCCGTTGTGAGCTGTACGATCAGGAGATGGCTCTCTATATGCCTACTACTCCCAGAGAGTATACAGGTCCCAAATCCCCCAACGCCGAAATCGCTCAATAATTTAACTATCTTTCACACCGCCCGCATTTTGTGGGCAGTGTTTATTCTTGCGCTTACATTTTTTTACACAAGGAATAGCCACACGCACAAGAATTTGTCGAAATTGTCGAATATCCTCCATCCGCTTTGTGCATTTTAAACAAATCAAAGGCAGGGTTATTGACTAAATAAACTCAAAGTGCTACAATGCATTTGTAAGCACTTACAAAAACTTTCATAAAAGGAGAAAGACCATGAAAAAGTTACTCGCACTACTTCTGGCTCTGATTATGTGTGTAGGCGTATTTGCCGCATGCGCAAACGAGACTGAAGACCCCGCATCCCCCGGCACTACCGATGAACCCGGCAAGACTGAGGATCCCGGTAAGACCGAAGAACCCGGCACAAGCACCGAAGATCCCGGCAAGACCGATGATGACACCAACAAGAACATTGTTATTGCTCACTTTGATATGACAGAGAGCTATACTCTGACCATCGAAAAAGCAGGCACTGTCGGCGATGAGCGTATCGGCGTTCGTTGCGCTGCGGGCAAGATCCAGGCAGGTACTTATAATACCTCAGGCAAAAAGCGTACCGCTTATTATGAGTTCGACTTTGCTTCCCTTGGTTTAGAGGGTCATTCTTGGGAATACCTCGGCGCTACCGTTGAGATCGATGTAAGCGATGAGGCTAACCCCAAGATCGTCAACACTCCCATTAAATCCACCTTTGCTGTTAAGACCGCAGACCTTAAGTTCCCCGATGATCTTACCTGCGAGCTGCCCAACGGAATTAAGGTAAACCTCCCCACCCTTAACTACGGTATTCTCCGTCCCAACAACCTTCTCAACGAAGGCGGCTGGTTTATCCCCGGTTGGAACGATAAGACCACCATTCTCAACTCAAAGAATAACCACTTTGTAAACCCCGATTACATTCAGGAATGGGCTATCTTCACTATTTGCGATTATAAGGGCAAGGAATGCAATATGTATATCCACACCAACACCGATATCGCTGCACACGCTGCAGAGATAGAAGCTGAAGGCGCAGGCAGCGGCACTACCACCCCCGAAACTCCTTCAACCCCTGATACTCCCGCAACTCCCTCTACCCCTGATACACCTTCTACACCCGACACTCCTGCAACTCCCACTTCCGGCAATGCATACATCATCGTAGCAAACGAAAAGTGGACCATTGCTACATCATTTGATCCCACCGAGGATCCCAAGCCTGCAACATGGGTCAGCGGCACCAGCGGCCTGACCGGTTATGCAGCAGGCGCTGCTTCCTTCCTTGCACCCGAAGGAATGGTATGCGCAGTTAAGATCGAGAACATCGAAGCATACGCAACCGGAGAGATTGCTGACGAAGATATCGTGTACATTGAGCAGAGCGATGCAGACGGCAGCTTAGTTGGTACAGAGGTTACAATCGAGCTGAATGCTGACGGCACAGTTAAGAGCTTTGCTCCTTCCGGTAAGTCTGTAGTAGGCAAGCTGACCATCACCAAGGACGGCGACAAGTACACCGTCAAGATTGGTGACAAGG
>CAZOSH010000050.1:0-7828 GCA_964582395.1 uncultured Oscillospiraceae bacterium
CGCTGATGCAGTATTGCGGAGAAAGGCGCAATTTTCAAGAAAGGTGTGTTTTAATATATGTTTATAATTTCTCTCTCCAATGTGTTGTTGATGCTGGCTTATATAGTTCCTTCTTTCCTTCTCTGTAAGGCAAAAAAGGTCACAAGCGAGCATCTGCCTTCCCTTTCCACAATTCTTTTGTATGTCTGCTCACCTTGCCTAACCTTTGTTTCGGTGACGGCGCTGGAGTTTTCCAAGCAAAATCTTATTAACCTGGGTTTGTTTTTCCTTGTGACCCTCATTCTTCAGGCTGCGGTTATGGCAGTAATATTCCTTGTTTTCCGCAAAAGATATAGAGAAAGCAAATACCGCATCTTCACAATTGGCACGGTAATGGGAAATGTGGGCTTTTTCGGACTTCCCGTAATTCGGGCGCTTTTTCCCGATAGTCCCGAAGTTATGACCTATTCCGCCGCCTTTGTGGTGTCTATGAATGTGCTTGTTTACACCGTGGGTGTTTTCTGCCTGACAAGGGACAAAAAATATATGTCCATAAAGCCCGCTCTGCTCAACCCCACTACTGTGGGCTTTGCCATTGCGCTTCCCTTCTTTGTGACGGGCGCAACAAGCTATCTGCCCGAAATGCTTCTAAACGCAGTCACCTTTGTGGGAAATATGTCCACTCCCCTTTGTATGTTCATTTTGGGAATAAGGCTGGCAAGTGTGTCTTTAAAAAAACTGTTTGCCCGACCTATAGTCTACCTCACCTGCCTGAGCAAGCTTATCATTTTTCCCCTTATAAGCTATGCCGCCGTGTATTTTCTCCCCTTGCCCCTGACCTTTAAGGCAAGCGTGCTGATCCTTTCAGCCACCCCCTGCGCCAATATTATTCTCAGCCTTGCGGAAATACACCGCAGCGAGACTGAGCTAAGCGCCAATTGCGTGCTTGTAAGCACCCTGCTGTGCTTTATGACCATTCCCCTTTTGACATTGCTTGTGTAAATAAAAAAGCTCTCCTTGTGCAAAGGAGGGTGGCAGCCGCAGGCTGACGGGAGGATTGCTTAATAACCATAAGCTAAGATCAACTATCAAGCTTTCCATCATTACAAAAAGCGATCACCTGCTATGGTAGGTAATCGCTTTTTATAATTATTTCTCTGCTATATCGCTTTTGACTGCTTTGCAAGCGATTTTCCATAGCTTTGCGGCGGTATCGGGGTCTAATTCCCAGGGTGAAACAGTTTCAAAATCTGTGCCGAACACCTTTGCAAAGCAGGTGCAGGCGACCAAATAGCTTCCCGCCTTGCTATGATGGGCGCGATCGGGGCCGTAGGGGTCGATTTGGAGGCACTCCTCTATGCAAATATCAAATGCCTTTGATACATCGGCGCAGGGCATATCAAGCAAAGCACCCAAAATACCGAAGAAGTCACGGAATATCCTTCCTTGCAGCTTGCGCTCGGCGCCTTTATTAGTATATTCATAAGCTGTTCTGATATAAAAATATGGCTTCGCCCCCGCCTGCCTTGCTGTTTCAACAAGCTTTTTTGCTGCGGTGGCGCATTTTATACGGGCATTTTCTTCGGGATATCTGCCGTCTGTGCCTAAAAGCACATTTCCGTTTTCCTGAAAGAAAACGATTGTAGGCTTAAAGGCTTCAAGTTTTTCCAAAAAATCCTTGCCGCAGGCTCTTCGGGATCGGCATGCTGAACAAATCGCATAGAATCGGGTGCTTCTTTTTCACATAAGCAATCGAATCCCGACTTTTGAGCGATATGCTCAAATATCTTATGCATATCGTTGACATATGTGCCGCTGTTTCCCACAAAAAGAACCCGATTGTTCATATAAAACACCCCATTGCGATGCTGATATTATCTGTATAATAACACCATTTTCTTCACTTTGCAAGTAAAAACGGACTTGCATTACGCAAGTCCGTTTTTATAGTTTAAATCTTACTCAACTATCTCAGCGTAGTATTCGCCGAAGCCGTAGCCGTTGACGTAACCGCCTGCGGGCAGCTTAACTCTTTCACTGAAGAGCATCTTGGAGGGAAGCTCGTAGATAGGAATACGTATATACATATCCTTAACAAGCATCTTTTCCATCTCGAGACAAGCCTTTACCTGAGTTTCCATATCATCAGTCTGAGAGGCAACGGTTGCCTGCTGATAAAGCTCACGGAACTTCTCGGTAGAGCCGGCGGGCATGGTCTCCCAAACGAAGAGCTGTCCGGTGGAGCGGTCAGGCTGCCAGAATGACATAGTATCGATAGGCTCGTCAGAGGGAAGCAGAGATCCCAGGTTAAATTCGTAAGAGGTGGGGTTGGATTTATCCCACTTACGCAGTGAATATGCTATATTGGAGGGAACAGCACGGAGGGTCATATCGATTCCGTCAAGGCTGTCCATCTGCTTCTGGAATATTTCGACCGATGCGCGGGTATGTGTACCTGCTTCGTTGTAATATGTTTCAAAGGTCATAACACTGTCGGTGACCTTGTTTTCTTCCTTAGCCTGATTGATCAGCTGAGTTGCCTTCGCCTTGTCAAATACGGTAGCGGGATCATCTGCCCAATCTACGGGAACATCAAGAATAGACTTACCGGTTGCCTTATCGGCAATAACGGCGCGGCGATAAAGACGAGTGGAGGGGAAACCGCCCAGCATTTCGGCAAACTCTACACGATCAACGCCGTAATGAATAGCCTCACGGAACTTTATATTGCCCAGAATGGTGTTATACTTGGGGTTACCGTTGTTGATAAAGGTGTATGTAATGGAGTCATTGTAGTAAAGGTTTACGCGGGGATCTTCTTCATACTGCTCCCACTGCTGATAGAGCAGGCTAAGGCGGTCAAGCTGACCTGCCTCAAACATTTCCAGAGCGGTGTTAGCATCGGGAACAACATAATACTCGATCTTGCCAAGCTTGATAGTATCAGCCTTAACATAATCGGGGTTGCGGATCATAGTTACCTTGCCGTCGGGAACCCACTCGGTAAGGATATATTCACCGGAGCTTGCCCAAGTATCAATACTTGTGCCGTATTCGCACCAGCTTCTGTCGTCACCCATACAAGCTTCGTACAGTGGCTCATAAACCATATACAGACAGGAGGAATGACCCATAATGTCCATAACAGCTTCCTGCTTTGTGGGCTCAACGGTAGTGATCTCTACGGTGAAATCGTCGATCTTCTTGATACCTACATCTTCCCATGCAACCTCTATACCGGTGGTGTACTGCTGCTGATATTCATAAGCATTTACAACACGCATAGAAACAGCGTTGGTAACCATGGATGCATTGACATTCAGCAGATCGGGGTCAATACACATCTTGAATGTATAAATAACTGTATCCGCATTCATCTGTGCATTCTTGCCTGCGGTAGGGCCGTAGTCTGCCCAATAATAGTCGTCACGGATCTTTATCTGCCAGACCTTGCCCTCTTCATCCATCTGGATGGGCTTTTCGGCTGCTAGCATACAATCCTTGACATAGCCGTCGCCGGTCTCATTGATATAGTTCTTATAAAGAACGGTCTGCAGGGGTCTTGCAACAGTCAGCGCGTCGTTCTTAACTACAACATTAAGGGTAGGAACCGATGCGTTGATATAATCGCGGTAGGTGCCGTAGGTCTGCTTTTGCTCTTCTTCCTTAGTTGAACAGCCTGCAAAAGCCGCGACCAGCATGATCATTGCCAAAATAAGCGCCAATGCCTTTTTCATAGTTTCTCCTCCTGATTTTTCATTTCCGATAATATACAGACTATACTCATATATTGCGGAAACTATAATTATAAATTCATTATACTTGTACTTAACATCTTTGTAAAGTTTTTTGTAATAAAATTTTATAATATATAGCAATAAAAAACGAGGGACGGAGATCCGTCCCTCGTGTAGGTCAAGTTCTTACTGTGCGGGAGCCTCGGTGGGATACTCGTGGAGGCTGTACTTCATACCGCCGAACATTACGGACTCATTGTAGAGGTCGCAACGAACGATGAAATACCAACCGCTGCTGAAATCTTCTCTGGTGAACATCAAGCTATCCTTACCGGTGATGGAGGTATCATTCCACTTGGGAATATACCAGCCGCCCTCGTTGAGCAGATAGGTGTTGGTCAGACCGCCCCAGTTGGTGGCAGCTATGTCAAACTCTGTGCCATCAGGCATCTTCATATGGGTTGCATCGGTGAAGGTGATCTCGTCAAGCTTTACGCAGTAAGCGGTCTTCTTTTCGGGAGCCTTGATGACCTTGATGTTAGCTTCATCGGAAACATCAAGAACAACGGTTGCGCCCAGGTACTCCCAAGGATGACCCTCGAGGCCCAGGAGAGACCAGTCGATCTCATAGTTCTTGTTACGCTTGGTAGCTGCTGCGTTGTAGGAACCAATCTGAACCTTGCCGGCAGCGGCTCTGACACCCATACGGGCATCACCGGACTGACCAACCTTCTCGATAACAAGGGTGTAATAATCGGTCATATCAAGAACGCCGACAAAGGTCTTGCCGTCAGCTGCCAGACCGGGCTTGGTGTAGTCAACTGCGGGCTCATCGGTTGTGCCGGGATCTTCGGTTGTGCCGGGATCCTCGTTCTTGCCGGGATCAGTTGTGTCGGGGGATGCGGGATCTTCAGCTTTTTCGCCACAAGCCGCAAATACTGCAACACACATAATGAGTGCTAAAAGCAGAGCAATGATCTTTTTCATAATTCTTCTCCTTTTTTAAAGCGATGATACACTGTAAGTATACAACTTTATTATAAAATATGCACGTCTTCTCCAACCATAGTATTTCAGGTCAAAAATTTATAACATCAGTCCGTCAATTTTCTGCCTTTTTTGTGATAAAATCACTGTACAACCGCCTGAAACGGGGTATAATAAGAACATAAAATAGATTACATAATATCGGAGGACATCAGTATGAGCATTGATAGCAAGGTAATGAGAAATATCGGTTACGGACTTTATGCCGTCACCTGCAGAGAAGGCGACAAGGATAACGGACTTATCGTAAATACATTGGTTCAGGTGACAAGCGAGCCCTTGCGGGTCTCGGTCTGCATCAACAAGGCAAACTATTCCCACGATATGATAAAAAATACGGGGGTAATGAATATCGCTTGCATCTCTCAATCCGCACCCTTTGAATTGTTCAAAACGCTTGGCTTTGCAAGCGGCAGAGATACCGACAAACTGGCTTCGCTTAAATATTTCCGTTCTGAAAACGGAGTCGCCGTGCTCAGCGAAAATATAAACTGCTTTATGTCTTTGAAGGTCTTTCAACACATTGATCTCGGCACCCACGGAATGTTTATATGCGATGTTACCGAAAGTGCCGTGATAAATAAGGAAGAAACCATGAGCTACAGCTATTATCACGCAAATGTCAAACCCAAGCCGGAAGAGAAAAAGAGTGACAAAAAAACCTTTGTCTGCCGCATCTGCGGATATGTATATGAGGGAGAAAGCCTGCCTACGGACTTTGTGTGCCCTTGGTGTAAACACGGCGCCGAAGACTTTGAGGAACGGTAATCAAAAATATACCCAAAAGACCACCTGCTCGGTGGTCTTTTTCGATAGGGAGTTTATCTTTTGCGCTGAATACATCGTATCGTTCGCTCGCCGTACACAAAGTACTGTCTTCGCTCACATTACTCGTCTCACCGCAAAATCTAAACTCCTCCAAAAAACCTCGAAGGAGTACAGATTTCGTTGCAAGACGAGCCAACACGCCGCAGACAGTACTTTGTGTACGGCAAGGCGGGGCGGCGTGGTATTGCGGCGAAAGATGTAGTCCCAATCATACAAAAATTGTTTGCTCCTGCAAGCAATTTTTGTGCACTCTTTTCCCCACTTTCCCTTGACACTATATATATTATAGTAGTATAATAATCAGAAGAATTAAGATGGGAGAGTAGGATTATGAAGCAGATCATCCGTGGCGCGTATGTTTATATAAATAATCATCTTTCCAAGGCCGACGTGCTGATGCATGACGGACTTATTGCCGATATTTCTCCCGTTATTGATTGTACTGACGCCAATGTTCTTAATTTTAATAATTGTGTTATTTTTCCCGGTCTCATTGATGTCCATGTTCATCTCAGAGAGCCGGGCTTTTCTTTTAAAGAAACCATCGCGGGCGGATCTGCCGCGGCGGCAGCAGGAGGCTACACTACTGTTTGCTCGATGCCAAACTTAAAGCCCGCCCCCGACACACCCGAAACTCTGCAGGAGCAGCTTGATATCATCGAAAAGGATGCTCTTGTCAAGGTAATTCCCTACGGCACCATCACAATGCAGCGAGCGGGCAAGGAGCTTGCCGATTTAGAAGGTATGGCAGATAAGGTTGCAGGCTTTTCCGATGACGGAAGCGGAATACAGACCGCCGAGCTGATGCACCAAGCAATGCTCAAAGCAAAATCCCTTGGTAAGATAATTGCCGCACATTGCGAGGATATGGCATTGGTGCGCGGCGGTTGCATACACGACGGTGAGTTTGCGAAAAAGCACGGTCTTCCCGGTATTTGCTCGGAAAGCGAATGGGGACAGATAAAGCGCGACCTTGTGCTTGCCGATATTACCAAGTGTAAATACCACGTCTGCCACATTTCCACCAAGGAAAGCGTAGCTCTTATCCGCAAGGCAAAGGCGGAGGGCGTGGATGTGACCTGCGAGACCGCACCCCACTACCTTGTTTTCAATGACGGTGACCTGCTTGACGAGGGCAGATTTAAGATGAATCCCCCCATCCGCGAAGAAGCTGACAGGCTTGCTCTGCTGGAGGGTATCATCGACGGCACCATAGATATGATAGCTACCGACCACGCGCCCCACACCGAGGAGGAAAAGAGCCGCGGACTGAAAAACAGCGCGATGGGAATCGTAGGCTTAGAGACCGCCTTCCCCGTGCTTTACACCGAGCTGGTCAAAAAGGGAGTTATCACTCTTGAAAAGCTTGTTGAGCTGATGCACACAAACCCCTCAAACCGATTCGGTTTAGGCGCGCCCTTGGCTGTGGGAAACCCCGCCGATCTGTGCGTTTATGACCTTGAAGAAGAATATACCATAGACCCCGACACCTTTAAGGGCGCAGGCCGCGCCACCCCATTTGCGGGAAGACGGGTCTTCGGAAGATGTAAGTTAACAATCGTGAACGGCAAAACCGTTCATTCAATATAAAGGAGGACATTATGCCAAAGCGTAAGGACATTAAGAAGATTTTAGTTATCGGTTCAGGCCCCATCGTTATCGGTCAGGCTGCCGAGTTTGACTATGCAGGAACACAGGCTTGTATTGCCCTGAAGGAAGAGGGCTATGAGGTTGTTTTGGCTAACTCCAACCCCGCGACTATTATGACCGATGTTTCTATGGCGGATAAGGTGTATATGGAGCCCCTTACCCTTGAATATATGGCGCGTCTGCTCCGCTATGAGCGCCCCGACGCTATCCTTCCCGGAATCGGCGGACAGACGGGACTTAACCTTGCAATGCAGCTTGCCCGCAAGGGAATACTCCGCGAGTGTCAGGTGGAACTGCTGGGTACAAGCAGTGATTCCATCGAAAGAGCAGAGGATCGTGAGCTGTTCAAGCAGCTTTGCGAGGAGCTTGGCGAGCCTGTTTTGCCTTCCATCATCACCCACTCCATTGACGAGGCTGTAATTGCCGCTCAGGAGATCGGTTACCCCGTAGTTCTGCGCCCCGCTTTCACCCTTGGCGGCACAGGCGGCGGTTTTGCCGACAACGAAGAAGAGCTGCGCGAAATTATGGTTCACGCACTTGATCTCTCCCCTGTTTCTCAGGTTCTTGTTGAAAAGAGCGTAAAGGGC
>CAZOSH010000051.1:0-7711 GCA_964582395.1 uncultured Oscillospiraceae bacterium
AGCATGCCTCCTTTACCTTTGCCATAGAGGGTGTATCCCGCTCCTTGCTTGCTCAGCTTACAAGACATCGTATAGCCTCATATAGTGTACAATCTCAAAGGTATGTAAAGACGTCTAACTTTACATATATAACTCCTCCCGAAATAGCAAACGACGATGTAGCTTTAGCACGTTACAATGAGATTATGGCAGATATCGCTAAGGGCTATGATGAACTTTCGGAGATCCTTTATAAAAAGCATATCACAGAAATATGTTCTGATGGCGAACCTACAAAATCTCAAAAGAGCAAGGCTGAAAAAATGGCTATTGAGGATGCAAGATATATTCTTCCCAACGCTTGTGAAACCAAATTGGTTATGACTATAAACGCAAGAAGCCTGCAGAACTTCTTCCGCCTTCGTTGCTGCGGCAGAGCGCAGTGGGAGATAAGAGAATTGGCATGGCAGATGCTTGCTTTGTGCAAGAAGGCAGCGCCCGCACTGTTTGTACGCAGCGGTCCTGCTTGCTTGTACGGACCTTGCACTGAGGGTAAAATGTGCTGCGGCAAGGCTGCAGAAATGAAAGAAAGGGAGAAGTCTCTTGGGTAAACTGTTTGTTATAGAGGGAACCGACGGAAGCGGAAAATCCACTCAGCTGAAAATGGTCTGTGATAAGCTTGACAGTATGGGTGTTCGTTACCGTAAAATTGTTTTTCCTAGATATGAAGAGGACTCCGCGACCTTGATCCGTATGTATTTGGGGGGAGCTTTCGGGAAAAATCCCGGTGATGTCAATCCTTATGCTGCATCAACCTTTTTTGCAGTGGATAGATATGCATCCTTCAAGACCGGTTGGGAAAAGGATTATCTTGACGGTGTGCCTATAATCTGTGACAGATATACCACTTCCAATGCCATTCATCAGGCATCCAAGCTTCCCGATGAGGAAATAGACGGATTCCTTGATTGGTTGTTTGATTATGAATACCGTATGCTTGGCATTCCTGCACCCACCGATGTATTCTTTTTGGATATGCCTTCGGAACTCAGTTTTCAACTCATAAAAAAGCGTCAGGGTGAAAGTGGAGATATCCACGAGCTTGACCATGATTATCTGCGCAGATGCAGGGAGAAGTCTGCCCATGTGTGTGACCGACTGAATTGGTTGCGCGTGCCTTGTGCAAAGGATGGCGTATTGCGTACTCCCGAGGAGATAAACTCCGACATTATGGAGAGGATACTTAAATAAATGCTTGATTTTACCGATTTGTGCTTGGAAGAAAGAGAAAAACTTGATCCGTATCTTTTGGCTGACGGTAGCATTCAAAGTGACAGATGCTTTTCTTCGCTGTATATATGGAGTGAGCATTATAAGCTTAAAAAGTGCATAAAAGACGGTTTTCTCTTTTTGCGGGCAGAAAATGGTGACGAGTTGCTTTATTACATGCCTTTGGGAGAAGGAGACATTTTATCTGCTGTAAAGCAGATAAAAGCCGATGCTGCAGCAAACAAAAGACCGTATAGCATCGTGCTGATAACAGAAACAAGAAAAGCCGAGTTTGATAGGCTTGATGGCTATACTGTTACTGAAGATCGGGCGGAGTTTGACTATATATATGATTCTGCCAAGATGATCGATCTGTCCGGAAAAAAGCTTCATGGAAAGCGCAATTTTATAAACAGATTTTTAAGTGAGTATCAGGGCAGATGGGTCTATGAAGATGTCAGCTCGCAAAGAAATAGAGAAGACATTCTTTCATTTATGAGAGAGTGGTGCGAAAGCCGCGGAGACAGCGATGATTATACCTATGAATATTCAGCGATAATTCGGGCTCTCGATAATTGGAAAACGCTTAAAATGCGCGGCGGTCTAATCAGAATTGATGGCAAGGTTATTGCTTTTACAATGGCGACGAATCAAGGCGATAATGTTATGGATATCTTGATAGAAAAGGCTGACGGCAATATAACGGGCGCATATCAGATGATAAACAACGCTTTTGCATCCTTGCATTGCAGGGAGGTCAAATATATTAATCGTGAAGAGGACTTGGGAATAGAAGGCCTCAGAATATCCAAGCTATCATACCAACCTGCGTTCCTTACAAAAAAGTATGTAGCGATACCGAAAGGGACTGTATGATATGTGGAACATAGAATACAGTGCTATAGGCGATAAAGATCAGATCAAAAAATTGTACAACACATCCTTTGTCGGTGATGACGAGTTCGCCGATTGGTATTTTGATAATCTATGGAAAGCGGAGCAAACTCTTGTTATCAAAGAGGACAATATAATTCTTTCCACATTGCAGATGTTGCCGCTTACCTTTCAAAGAGAGGATGCTAAAATAGAGGGGTGTTATATTTTTGCTGTGTGTACTCACCCTGAATCGAGGGGAAAGGGACTTGCAGGGGTATTGATCGAAAAGAGCTTTGATATCTGCAAAAACAAGGGCTTGGAGTTCTGCGGGTTGATTGCCCGGGAACCTTCTCTTTTGGATTACTATGCACGATTTGGTTTTAAACCGAAGCTTCAAGTCTCACAAAAAAACGGCAAAGCTGAATGCGGCGATTGCATCCTTCTTTCTTTTGATCGCATTACGGAGATTGCAGAAATATACAAACACGAAGCAGGGAATATACTTCACGCTGAGCGAAACGAGGAATACTGGCATCATCAGATGAGCGTTTACAGAGTCTACGGGCTTGAGAAAAACGGCAAACTGACTGCATATTGTTTTGGAGATATTCGTGACGATGTTTTTTATGCAGCTGAGGCTTGCGGAGAAAACTTTGAAAAGCTTGTTAGCTATGCCGCTTATTCCGAGGGAGCAGGTGAGTATAAATTGCTATCCCTTCCCGATGAAAATGGTGTGGCGATAGGCTGTATAAAACCACTTTCCGATAGAATTGAAAGACTGATAGAAGAAAATATAGGCTATCTTAATTTGTATTTTAACTAAAGGACATAAGATATATGAAAGCAAACCGACTGACCCTGATTGCGGGGTTTATGCCTGCACTTTGTATGGCAGTAATGCTCATATTTGAAAAGCTTGCTTACAGCGGAACATCGGTGTCGGCTTTTGTTGTTGTACTTTTGCAGGTGTTGCCTTATGTTATCCCTGCGGCGGGTGTTATCATCATCGGTCGCTTGGGTGGCATAAACGTAATGCCGTCATTCAGGCTTAATCATCGTCGCAGTATTGGTTTTGTTATAACTATGTCTATTGCGGCAACACTGCTCTCATTTCTTATTAATTGCGTTATTGCGGCGTTGAGCGGTGATTCATATTATAGAGCTGTCAACTATACAGCTGAAATCGAAGGCACATCCTTTTTCTTGGTATTGGCTGTTGTTATTCTCCCTGCAGCATTCGAGGAGCTGTTTTTTCGCGGAGTGCTTATGAGGTCTTTGAGCCGCGGAGGAGAACTTGCGTCGGTGATTATTTCTGCACTCTGCTTTGCTATGTGCCACGGAAGTTTGCACAATTTTGCGGGACCTTTTGCAGCGGGACTTATCTACGGATATATGGTTTATGCCCTTGATTCTGTATGGCCCGCGGTCTTTGCCCACTTGATAAACAATGCCCTTAATATGGCTGTAGGATATGCTACAAAGGCATATGAGACATTAGGACTTTGGCCATATTTTATAATTATCACAGTGGCGCTTTTCTGCATCTTTTTGGCAATTTCAATGACATATTTAGAAAAGCTGGTTGAAAAGGGTAAAATAAAAAGACTTACTCCGCCGCAATCAAAGGCGGAACTTTTGGAAACTGTTTGTTCACCCGGACTGTGGATACTTGTTATAGTGTTCATCATCCGTGTTTGTTATAACTAATAGGAGGCTGAAATGGCAAAAAGAAGACGCGTAAGCAGTGCCGGTGCCACAGTTATGAATGCCACGGCAGGCTTGCTTAAATCGGTGGGATATATTCTGCTGATCGTGGGTATAGCCCTTGTACTGAGTACTGCCGCAATAGTAGTGGCCAACGATGTTTTGGCGTTGGTAAAACCCGATAATGATGTAACGGTAAAACTTGATTACGATCTGTCCTCCGATGAGATGGCGGAAATGCTTCAGGATTACGGAATAATTGACTATGCCTTTGTGTTTAAACTTTTTGCAAATATGAAGGATATCAATTATTTCAAGAGCGGCACCTATGACCTGAATAGCAGCATGGATTACGGTCAGATTATAAGTGAGCTGAACCGTGAAAAGATCGGTGATGTAGTGAAGATCACAATACCCGAAGGCTACACCATAAAGCAAATTGCCGAGCTTATGGAAGAAAACCGAGTTTGTTCTGCGGCACAGTTTATAACTACCGCCAACACTTATGAGTTTTCTCACGAGGTGCTCAAGGATGTGCCTATGACCGAGAATCGTCTTGAGGGTTATTTGTTCCCCGACACTTATCAGTTCTATGTAAACGAAAAGACCGTCAGTGTTATTAATAAGATGCTGAACAATTTTGAAAAGAGATACACTGACGCGATGAGAGCAATCACAGAAAAGAACGGACAGACTATAGGTGAGATCCTTGTTATTGCATCGCTTATTGAGAAGGAAGCAAAATGGGAGTCGGAGCGCACCATTATTGCTGGAGTAATTTATAACCGCCTTAATGCACCCGACAGATTCCCAAAGCTTCAGATAGATGCCACATTGCTTTATGTAATAGGGCATAAGGATAACATTACGGCAGAAGATCTTTTGACAGATTCTCCGTACAATACCTACCTGTATGAAGGCTTGCCGCCAACTGCAATTTGCAACCCGGGTCTGAATGCAATCCTGGCGGCCATCTCTCCCGAAGAGAACAATTATTACTACTATGTAGCAGATCCTGAAACGGGAGGACACGTGTTCAGCAAAACTCTTGCAGAGCACAATCAGGCCGTTGCAGATATGTACAAAAAATATAATTAAAAATAATATAAAGAAGGTAAAGAAAATGGAAAAACTTTCACTTAACACATTGCGTGAGATGTTCCTCAAGTTCTTTGAGGAAAAAGGACATTACCGTATGGAGAGCGCGCCTCTCGTTCCCAAGAATGACAGCTCACTGCTGCTCATCAATTCGGGTATGGCTCCTTTGAAGCCCTACTTTATGAGAGAGATCGAGCCTCCCGCACTCCGTGCTACTACCTGCCAGAAGTGCATCCGTACACCCGATATTGAGAGTGTCGGTAAGGATGCACGTCACGGCACTTATTTTGAGATGCTTGGTAATTTCTCTTTTGGCGATTATTTCAAGAAGGAGGCAACTGCTTGGGCTTGGGAGTTTATAACTCAGGTATTAAAGCTTCCTGTTGACAGACTTTATGTTTCTGTCTATGAAGAGGATGACGAGGCTTGGGATATATGGACAAAAGACATCGGTGTTGATCCCTCCCATATGGTGCGTCTTGGTAAGGCTGATAACTTCTGGGAGATTGGTGCAGGTCCTTGCGGTCCCTGCTCGGAGATCTATTTTGACCGCGGCGAAAAGTATAAGTGCGATAACCCCAATTGCGCAGTAGGCTGTGATTGTGACCGTTATATTGAGTTTTGGAATCTTGTTTTCTCTCAGTTTAATTCCGACGGTAAGGGCGGCTATACTCCTCTGGAGCATAAGAACATCGATACAGGTATGGGACTTGAGCGTCTTGCTTGCATTATGCAGGAGGTCGACTCTCTCTTCGATGTTGACACCATTGCAAATATCACAAAGCACACTTCCGCTTTGACAGGTATTGAGTATGGCGCAGATCCCAAGACCGACGTTTCACTGCGTATCATTACCGACCATATCCGCAGTACAAGTATGATGGTTTGTGACGGCGTTATGCCTTCCAATGCAGGTCGCGGCTATGTCCTTCGCCGTCTGCTTCGTCGTGCTGCCCGTCACGGCAGATTGCTCGGTGTAAAGAGACCTTTCCTTTATGAGATCTGTGACACCGTCATTAAGGAAAATGAGGGCGCATATCCTCAGCTTCGCGAAAAGGAAACCTTTATAAAGACGGTCATCAAGAGCGAAGAAGAGCGTTTTGCAGAAACTGTTGAGCAGGGTCTGTTGATTCTTGATGAAATGATCAGTGCAACCACCGCAGCGGGAAATAAGAGCCTTTCCGGTGAGGATGCTTTCAAGCTTTATGATACATACGGATTCCCCATTGACCTCACCATTGAGATCCTTGAGGAGCAGGGATTGACCGTTGAGCGTGAAGCTTTTGATGTACTGATGAAGGCACAGCGTAAGCGTGCAAAGGATGCTCGCGGCAACACTAGTGAAATTGGCTGGGAAGGCGAGGAACTTTCTCTCATAGACATTCCCGCTACCAAGTTTGAAGGCTATACCTCTTTGACAGGCAACGGCAAGATCGTTGCTATAGTCAAGGATAACGAGCGTGCGGGCAATGCGGCAGAAGGTGAAAAGGCAAGCATAATTCTTGACAGTACGACCTTCTATGCAGAAATGGGCGGACAGAGTGCTGATACCGGTGTAATGGCATCTGCAGGCAGCATATTCCGTGTTGAATCGGTAAAGAAGACCGCAGACGGAAGATTCCTTCATAACGGCGTCGTCGAAAGCGGTGAACTGACAGTAGGCGACAGTGTTGAGTGCAAGGTAGACGGCGACAGAAGAAATGCGATCTGCCGCGCTCACAGCGTAACCCATCTGCTTCAGAAGACTTTAAGAAATATTTTGGGTGACCACGTTGAGCAGGCAGGCTCTTTGGTTGAGCCTGATAAGCTCCGCTTTGACTTTACTCATTTTGCAGCACTTACTGCTGAAGAAATTGCAAAGGTTGAAGCCATCGTCAACGATGTTATTCTCAGTGGTATGAATATCAGCTGCCGTGAAATGCCCATTGAGCAGGCAAAGGCTCTCGGTGCAATGGCATTGTTCGGAGAAAAGTACGGAGATACCGTCCGTGTTGTAACTATGGGTGACTATTCTATGGAGCTTTGCGGCGGTACACACCTTGATAATACCGCAAAGGCAGGCTCTTTCAAGATCATATCCGAGTCTTCGGTTGCTGCAGGCGTCCGCCGTGTTGAAGCTGTTGTAGGAAGAGGAGTGCTTGAACTCGTTAACTCCATAGAGCAAGACCGAGCCAATGTTGCAGGTATAATGAAGACTCCCATAAATCTTATGGCTGTAAGAGCTAATCAGCTGATGAACGAAATTAAAGAGCTGTCTGCAAAGAACGAGGCTCTTGAAAGCAAACTCGCAGCCTCTAAGACAGGCGAGTTGCTTGAAAATGCAAAGGATGTTTGCGGTGTCCATGTGATCACTGCAAAAATAGAAGGCGCAACTACCGACTCTCTCCGCGGTGTAGGCGATATGCTTCGTGATAAGGATAGTCTTGTTGTATGCGTACTTGCATCGGTCAATGACGGCAAGATAAGCCTTGCAGCGGCTTGCGGTAAGGATGCAGTAGCAAAGGGCGCACACGCAGGAAATATTCTTAAGGTTGCTGCAAAGATTTGCGGCGGTGGCGGTGGCGGCCGTCCCGATAGCGCAACTGCAGGCGGTAGGGATGCTTCCAAGCTTGACGAGGCTCTTGCAAGTGTTGAGCAGACTTTAGCAGAAAGCATAAAATAATAGTCAAACACATCACAGAATGGGCAACTGCCCATTCTGTGAGTATTGCTTTATCTTTATAATGGTTATAGTTAGTCGAAACAGTTGATATATCAACTGTTTCGACGCCAAATCTTTGATTTG
>CAZOSH010000052.1:0-7667 GCA_964582395.1 uncultured Oscillospiraceae bacterium
ATCTCCGCACTTGACATCGTCGAAGCAGTGCGCCGTGTTCAGGAGCCTTATAAAAACGCAAACCGCAAGTTCCACCCCGATGACACCGTCATCAAGGTGGGCAATGCCACCATCGGCGGCGGTAACCTTACCCTCATTGCGGGACCCTGCTCGGTTGAATCGGAAGAGCAGATAGTGGACATCGCAAAGAAGGTCAAGGAGTCGGGCGCCACCATTCTTCGCGGCGGCGCGTTCAAGCCCCGCACTTCGCCATATTCCTTCCAGGGAATGCGTGGTGAAGGCTTACGCCTGCTCTCCCTTGCAAAGCAATTGACCGGTCTGCCCATCGTCACCGAGATAATGGACATTTCTCAGCTTGAACTGTTTGACGATGTAGACATCATTCAGGTCGGCGCACGAAATATGCAGAACTTCGAGCTGCTTAAGGTGCTGGGAAAGACCAATAAGCCCGTTTTGCTCAAACGCGGTCTGTCCTCCACATATGAGGAGCTGCTGATGAGCGCCGAATACATTATGGCGGGCGGAAATGAGCAGGTCATTCTGTGCGAGCGCGGCATCCGCACCTTTGAGACCTACACCCGCAATACACTGGATATTTCTTCCATTCCCGTACTCAAACAGCTTTCTCATCTGCCCATCGTCATCGACCCCAGCCATTCCGCAGGCAGAGCCGACTTGGTGGATTCGCTTTCATGCGCAGCGGTGGCGGCAGGCGCTGACGGACTTATCATTGAAGTCCACAATGACCCCGCCCACGCACTTTGCGACGGACCTCAGTCCATCAGACCCGAAGCATTCGACAAGCTTGCAAAGAAGCTTTGGAAGGTCAGCGAAATAACCAAACTTGGAGGAAACGACTGATGACGATTGGAATTATCGGCCTCGGTATCATCGGCGGCTCTATGGCAAAGGCCATAAAGGCACATACCGACCATAAGGTATACGGCATCGACATCAACGATGAGACAATGACTATGGCACTTATGTCGGGTGCTATCGACGGCAGACTTACCGATGAGCGCCTGAGCGAGTGTCAGCTTGTTATGGCGGCACTTACTCCCGAGGTATTGGTCAAAACAATGACCGAAAAAGCCCCTTTTATGAAGGGCACCATCTTTGTTGATCTGTGCGGAATCAAGCGCGCCATATACGAGCCACTTTCCGCACTTGCCGAAAAATATGAGTTTAACTATATAGGCGGTCATCCTATGGCGGGCAGGGAGGTCAGCGGTTTTGCCAATGCAAGCGCCGATCTGTTCAAGGGCGCTTCTATGATAGTAACTCCCGACAGCCGCGCCGATATTGTCACATTGGACAAGCTTAAGGACTTTTTCCTTGAAGTTGGCTTTGGTGTTGTCACATTTTCCACTTTGGAGGAGCACGACAGGATCATCGCTTATACATCCCAGCTTGCACATATAACCTCCAATGCATATATCAAATCTCCCACCGCACAGATGCATATGGGCTTTTCCGCGGGCAGCTACCGCGACTTGACCCGTGTTGCCCGTCTCGATGAAAATATGTGGACCGAGCTTTTTATGGCAAACTCCGATTACCTCATTGAGGAACTGCGTATGCTTATCGACAGCCTTAACGAGTATTTGGAAGTCCTCGAAGAAGGCGACCGTGACAGAACCAGACAACTGCTCCGCGAGGGCAGAGAGCTGAAGGAAACAGCGGGAGGAAACTGATATGGGTTGCACAGTAAAAATAAATGTGGGCAAAGGCTATAATGTGCATATCGGCGCAGGTCTGCTTGATGAGGCAGGTCAGCTTATCTTTGATGCGGTCGGAAAGACCCGCGCCGCCATAATCACCGATAGCAATGTAGCGCCTCTCTATGCCCAAAGGCTTGAAAAAAGCTTGAATGCTGCGGGCATTGAAACCTTTACTTATGTTTTCCCCGCAGGCGAAGAAAACAAGCGCCTGACCACCCTGTCAGATATACTTGAAGTCCTTGCCGAAAACGGCTTTTCCCGCACCGATACAGTGGTCGCTCTCGGCGGCGGTGTAGCAGGGGATATGGCGGGCTTTGCCGCAGCGGTCTACCTTCGTGGTGTCCGTTATGTTCAGGTTCCCACCACCCTTTTGGCAGCGGTTGACTCATCGGTAGGCGGAAAAACTGCAGTAGACCTGCAGGCGGGCAAAAACCTTGCAGGCGCATTCAAGCAGCCCGAGGTGGTCATCTGCGATACCGACACGCTGAAGACCCTTAATGATCACGAAATAGCCAACGGAATGGCTGAAACCATAAAATACGGCGTTCTTTTCAGCGAAGAACTGTTTGCACAGCTTGAAAAGGGCAGACCCGACGATATGACCGATATCATCCGTCAGTGCGTGGCACTTAAAGGCTATATCGTAGAGATCGACGAGACCGAAAAGAACGAGCGCCGCCTGCTCAACCTTGGTCACACCATCGGTCACGCGGTGGAAAAGTGCAGTAATTTCGGCATCAGCCACGGTCACGCGGTTGCGGCGGGAATGGCGATCATTGCCCGCGCAGGTGAAAAAATGGGCATCACCCAAAAAGGCACTGCAGACCGCATCGAAAAGATCCTTCTTGCAAACGACCTGCCCATAAGGGCAGATTATGCCGATTCCGACCTTGCCGCCTCCGCAATGTCCGACAAGAAAAGAGCGGGCGGAAATATAACTCTTGTCTTGCCTGAAAAGATAGGCTCGTGTATACTTAAAACAGAACCACTAAATAAGCTTGAGGAGTATGTCAGAGAGGGGAGGTAAAGCTCTTGGACATTAAACTTACCCCATCGGCAATTGAGGGAAAGGTTTCTGCCATTGCTTCAAAGTCCGATGTACATAGACTTATGATATGCGCCGCCCTTTGCGACAGCGATGTTACCATAAAGGGCGTATCCCGCTGTGCCGATACGGACGCCACCGCGGCTTGTATCGAAGCGCTGGGCGCTCGTGTTTCCTATAACGGAAGAGACTGCACCGTAACCCCACCCAAAGCAAGGGCAGGTAAGGTCTTGCTCGATTGCGGTGAAAGCGGCTCAACCTTGAGATTTTTGCTTCCCGTGGCGGCAATATTAGCCGAGGAGCCCTCCTTTACGGGTAGCGGAAGACTTCCCCAGCGACCTATTGGTGAGCTTGTGGATGCAATGACAAGCGGCGGCGCTTGCTTTTCTGCGGACAAGCTTCCTTTGACAGTATCGGGTGGACTTAAAGCGGGAAGATACTCCTTGCCCGGCAATGTCAGCTCCCAATATGTATCGGGTCTGCTTATGGCTCTGTCTTGCGTTGAGGGAGAGAGCTTTATAGATATTACAACACCTTTGCAATCGGCATCCTATGTTGATATGACCCTTTCGACCTTAAAACTTTTCGGCTCGGAGGTTTCCAAGACTGAAAAAGGTTATCGAGTCAAAGGTAGAGAAAGGCTTGCATCCCCCAAGATAGCCATTGCCGACGGAGACTGGTCCAACGGAGCATTTTTCCTTGTTTCGGGTGCCATAGGCGGCTCTGTCACCGTAAAGGGACTCTTCACAGATTCTGTGCAGGGTGACCGCAAGGTGCTTGATGCTTTGCGCAATTTCGGTGCAGAAGTTATCATAAAGGGTGACGAGATCACCGTTTCACACAATAAAATGCAAGGCTGCACCATCGACCTGACCGACACTCCCGATCTGCTTCCCATTCTTGCGGTTGCCGCCGCATTTGCTGAGGGACAGACCAGGTTTACGGGTGGCGAGCGGTTGCGCCTTAAAGAAAGCGACCGCCTTCAGACTACCGCCGATATGCTGAGAAGCATGGGCGGCAAGGTTGAGATACTTCCCGATGGCTTAATAGTTGACAAGGTCAACTTAACAGGCGGCACTGTTGACGGAGCAAACGATCACCGCATCGTTATGGCGGCAAGCATTGCAGCCGCCCATGGCAGCGGTGAGGTCACCGTTACGGGCGCTCAGGCGGTGAACAAATCGTACCCCGATTTCTTTGAAGACTTTGCACAGTTAGGAGGAAAGGCAGATGTCATCACAGTACGGTAAAAAACTTAAAATAACAGTTTTCGGCCAATCCCACGGAAAGGGAATAGGCGTTACCGCCGAGGGTCTGCCTTCCGGTGAAAAGATAGATCGCGAAGAGCTTATGGCTTTTATGGCGCGCCGCGCACCGGGACAGAGCAATCTGACCACATCCCGACGCGAGAAGGACGAGCCTAAGTTTCTATCAGGCCTTGAAAACGATACCATCTGCGGCTTTCCCCTTTGTGCTGTAATAGAAAACACCGACACCCGCTCGGGGGACTATGCGGGACTTACCAAAACACCCCGCCCCGGTCACGCGGATTACACCGCTCTGCTTCGTTACGGCGACAGCGTGGATATGCGCGGCGGCGGACATTTTTCGGGCAGACTTACCGCGCCCTTGTGCATAATTGGTGGCATTGCAAAGCAGATACTTGCCCGTCGCGGCATTTATGTGGGCGCGCATATAAAGGCGATTGCGGGAGTTCAGGATGAAAGCTTCCCCTTTTATCCCACAAAGGCTCTTTTTGACACTGTTGCTCAAAAGAGCATTGCGGTCATTGACGACAAGGCGGGCGAACAGATGCGTACTGAGATAGAAAAGGCAAGTGCCGAGCTTGACTCGGTGGGCGGCATTGTAGAATGTGCCGTCATAGGAATGCCCGCAGGTATAGGCTCACCTATGTTTGACGGCATAGAAAACCGTATGGCTCAGGCAATCTTCGGCATTTCTGCCGTAAAGGGCGTGGAGTTCGGTGCAGGCTTTAAGGCTGCCGAAATGCGCGGCTCGGAGAATAACGACCCCTTTACAGTAAAAGACGGCAAGATAGTCACCGAAACCAATAACAGCGGCGGCATTTTAGGCGGTATCTCTAACGGAATGCCAATTGTTGTGAGAGCGGCATTCAAGCCCACCCCGTCAATTGCAAGGGCTCAACAGACGGTCAATACCGAGACTTTAGAGCTTACCACCTTGGAGATAAAGGGCAGACACGACCCCTGCATCGTGGTGAGAGCAGTTCCCGTTTTAGAAGCGGTGGTTGCCACAGTCATTTTGGATATGTTAATGGAGGAAAGTACAAATGGATCTTTCTGAAATCAGAAAAAAGATAGATGATATAGACAGCAAACTGCTTCCGCTGTTTTTAGAGCGTATGCAGATATCCGCAGAGGTTGCGGAGTATAAAAAAGCCCACGGTCTGCCCGTACTTAACAAAGGCAGAGAGCGGGAAATACTTGCCAAGGTTGCGCAAATAAGCGGAGATATGGAGCAGTATTCCCACCGCCTTTATTCTACAATATTTGAACTCAGCCGCGCTTATCAGCAAAATCTGCTAGCGGGGCAGTCAAATGTCCGCCGCGAAATAGAAAAAGGCCTTGCATACAAGGACAACCTGTTCCCCCAGACGGGAAGAATTGCCTGCCAGGGCGTTGAAGGCGCTTACGGTCAGATGGCGGCGGACAGAATATTTCCCCGCGGCAACCTGACCTTCTTCAAGACCTTTGAGGCGGTCTTTGATGCAGTAAGCAGCGGACTTTGCGACTATGGTGTTCTTCCTATCGAAAACAGCTCAAACGGCTCGGTAAGAGCCACATATGACCTGCTCCGCACAAAGAATGTAAAGATAGTCCGTTCCGAGCGCATCTGCATCCGTCACGAGCTGCTTGCGAAGCCGGGTACAAAGCTTTCGGACATAACCGAGATCCGCTCCCACGAGCAGGCTTTGGGACAGTGCAGCGCATTCCTGAAGAGCCTCGGCGACAAGGTGAAAATAGTACCTTGCGACAATACTGCAATGGCGGCGGAATATGTTTCTCTGTCGGGCGGAAATGTGGCTGCTATAGCATCCCATAACTCCGGTAAGCTTTACGGACTTGAGCCCATTGCCGACTCTATACAGAACAGTGATAATAACTATACCCGTTTTATATGTATAGCAAAGGATACACAGATCTATGCGGGCGCAGACCACATCAGCCTTATCCTCACTTGTGAGCATAAGCCTGGTGCATTGTATGAGATACTTGCTACCTTTGCAGCAGCGGGAATCAACCTGAATAAGCTTGAAAGCTGTCCCATCGTGGGCCACGATTTTGAGTTTATCTTCTTCTTTGAGCTTCAGGCAAATACCCGCGATGAAAAGACGGTTGCAGTGCTTGAGACCCTTGAAAAATGCACCGAGCGAATGATATTCCTCGGCAATTATTCGGAGGCATAAATGGCTATCTACGGTCTTATCGGAAGAAAATTGGGCCACAGTTATTCTGTGCCCATACATAAAGGTTTGGGAAATGATGCTTATAAGCTGTATGAGCTTGAGCCCGAACAGCTTGAGGGCTTTATGCGTGATCCCGAGCTGAAAGCCATAAATGTCACCATTCCTTATAAACTTGATGTAATGAAACACCTTGATGAGATCGACCCCGTGGCTTTGGAAATAGGGGCGGTTAATACGGTGGTTCGCAGAGGTGACAAGCTTTACGGTTACAATACCGACCATATCGGTTTTTGTCGTATGCTCGAGTACGGTGGCATTGATGTCAAGGGCAAAAAGACCCTTGTTTTGGGCAACGGCGGCGCTTCAAAAACGGCGGTGCTCTGTTGCAAGCGCCTTGGCGCAAGCTCGGTGACCGTCATCTCCCGAAGCGGAGAGGATAACTATACCAACCTGGACAAACACGCCGATGCGCAGATAATTGTCAATTGCACCCCCGTGGGAATGTATCCCCATAGTCTGCAAGCTCCCGTTGACCTTAAAATGTTCCCCAAATGCGAAGGCGTAGCAGATATGATCTACAATCCTTTGCGTACCGCCCTTATGATGCAGGCGGATGAGTTGGGAATAAAGAATGTCTGCGGTCTGCTTATGCTCACTGCCCAGGGTGTTGCGGCTCACGAATACTTTTTTGATACCAAAGCGCCGCAGGGTAAGGCAGAAGAGCTTGCCGAAATGCTCCGCCGTGAAAGTGAAAATATCGTGCTTATCGGTATGCCCGGCAGCGGAAAGAGCGCTATCGGCAGAAAGCTTGCCGCACTGTGCGGAAGAGAAGCGGTGGAGATAGACGCTCTGATTGCCGAGGCGGCAGGTAAGTCCATTCCCGAAATATTTGCTCAGGACGGGGAAGAGGAGTTCAGACGCATTGAGACCGAAGTCCTTACACGCGAGGGAGCAGGCAAGGGCAAGATAATTATGACGGGCGGCGGCGCAGTAACAAGAGCGAGAAACTATGCGCCCCTCCATCAAAACGGCAAGATATATGAGATCGCCCGCGACCTTGACAGACTGGCAACCAAGGGCAGACCTCTTTCAAAGGACAGAGAGACACTTGTCAAAATGTATGAGAACCGCAAGCCTATGTATGAGGTATTCCGCGATGTGCGTATAGAAAATACGGGCACATTGGAGCAGGCGGCAGAACTTATCTGGAGGGATTTTTGTGAAGATACTTGTTATAAACGGCCCTAACCTTAATATGCTTGGCATCCGTGAGCCTACCATCTACGGCTCACAGACCTATAATGATCTGATTGAAATGATTCGCCTTGAAGCCGACAAAATGGGTGTAGAGACCGAGTTTGTTCAGTCCAATCATGAGGGCGATCTTGTTGATGCCATACAGAGCGCATACAACCGCTGTGACGGAATCATAATCAACCCCGCCGCCTATACC
>CAZOSH010000053.1:0-7655 GCA_964582395.1 uncultured Oscillospiraceae bacterium
GTGCGCCGTGCATTGCACACATATCAAGCAGAGCAAAAAGATGATTTAAGTGGCTGTGAACGCCGCCTTCGGAAAGCAGACCCATAAGATGAACTGTTTTTCCGTGCTTGACTGCATTCACCAGCACTTTGTTATCAAAGAAGGTTCTATCTTTGATAGCCTTGTTGATACGGGTTAGATCCTGATATACAACTCTGCCTGCACCGATGTTAGAATGGCCGACCTCGCTGTTGCCCATCTGACCTTCGGGAAGTCCTACAGCCTCACCGCAAGCCAAAAGCTGTGTGGTGGGGTAGTTCTGCATCAGTGAGCACATATTACAGGTTTTGCCCGTAAGAATGGCGTTTGCGCAGGTTTTGGGAGCAAGACCCCAACCGTCGAGAATCATAAAGACCAAAGGCTTTTTCTGGTTCTCAAGGGCGGCTTTTTCTGCTCTTGTAGGAAGTATTTGGGACATTGATTAACTCTCCTTTAATTATGGTTTTCAGGTAGTTTGCGCAATAAAAGCGCAAACTCTACCGATAAAACCTATATGTTCAGTTTTTCTGAACTTAAGCTTTGGAAGCTTCAACAATAGCGGCAAATGCATCGGGCTTTAAAGAAGCGCCACCGATAAGACCGCCGTCAATGTGGGGCATAGCAAGCAGAGCTGCTGCGTTCTTTTCGTTCATGCTGCCGCCGTAAAGGATGGAGATGGAGCGGGAAGGACGTGCGCCGTAGAGCTCACGAAGGCAGGTGCGGATAAGCTTGCAGACTTCGTTTGCATCTTCGGGGGTAGCGGTGTTGCCTGTGCCGATTGCCCAAATGGGCTCGTATGCTACAACTATTTTACGGAAATCATCTGCAGAAAGTCCATAGACAGCAGATTTGATCTGACCGCGGATAACTTCTTCGGTTACACCCTGCTTGCGCTGCTCTTCGGTCTCACCGACGCAGAGAATGGGGCGAAGTCCTGCTGCTATAGCAGAAGCGATCTTCTTGCGTACGATCTCGTCGGTGTCACCGAACATACTTCTGCGCTCGGAATGACCGATGATAACATACTTTGCACCTGCATCGATCAGCATTTCGGGAGAGATCTCACCGGTAAAAGCGCCCTTGCTTTCAAAGTGGCAGTTCTGACCGCCCACAGCGATTCTGGTCTGGCGGAGTGCGCGCTTAACGGTAGTGATATCAATAGCGGGTACGCAGAGAACAACAGAAGTGTCCTTTACTGCAGAAAGGGGAAGAAGTGCTGCGGTGAGCTTTTTAGCCTCGGAAGGTGTGATATTCATCTTCCAGTTGCCCGCGATAATTGTCTTGCGGTAACGTCTGTCCATTTTTATTTATCCTCCAAGCATGCTACGCCGGGGAGGTTTTTGCCTTCGAGGAATTCGAGGGATGCGCCACCGCCGGTGGAAATATGATCTATCTTTTCTGCAAGGCCCATCAGCTCAACTGCGGATGCGGAATCGCCGCCGCCGATGATGGTAAATGCCTTGCTGTCAGCCATTGCCTGAGCAATAGCGCGTGTACCTGTAGAGAAGTTGCTCATTTCAAAAACGCCTGCAGGACCGTTCCATACTACTGTGCCGCTGGAAAGAACCTTGTCTCCGAAGAGCTTTGCGGTTTCGGGACCGATGTCCATACCCATCCAACCTTCGGGAGTTTCGCCTGCCTTGGCGGTCTTGCGGTTTGCTTCGTTGTCAAACTTATCAGCTATAACATCGTCAACGGGAAGCATGATCTTGCCTTCAGCCTTAGCCATCAGAGCGCGCAGGTCGTCGATCTTCTCTGCATCGCAGAGGGATGCGCCGATCTCACCGCCCAGAGCTTTCTGGAAGGTGTAGGACATACCGCCTACGATAAGGATGTTGTCGCACTTGGGAAGCAGATTCTCAATAAGAGCCAGCTTATCGGAAATCTTTGCACCGCCGAGAACGGCAGTGAAGGGACGAGCGGGGTTAGCAAGAGCCTTGCCCAGAACCTCAAGCTCGCGCTCCATAAGGAAACCGCAATATGCGGGGAGATACTTGGAAACACCTTCTGTAGAAGCGTGTGCACGATGAGCTGCACCGAATGCATCGTTGACATAAAGGTCAGCGCCTTCTGCCAGAGCCTTTGCAAACTCGGGATCGTTCTTCTCTTCCCGTGCATCGTAGCGGACGTTTTCAATCAGTACAGCCTGGCCGGGCTTGCAAGCAGCGCGGACAGCCTTTGCGCTTTCGCCGATAACATCTTCAGCCAAAATGACCTCCTGCTCAAGCAACTCGCTGAGGCGCTTTGCTACGGGAGCAAGGGAATACTTGGGGTTGACTTCGCCCTTAGGTCTGCCCATATGGGAGCAGAGAGTAACTGCCGCGCCGTTTTCAAGCAGATAACGGACTGTGGGAAGGGCAGATACTATGCGGCGGTCGTCCTGTATAACACCGTCCTTCATGGGAACGTTGAAGTCACATCTTACTAAAACTTTTTTTCCTTCGAGATTGATATCTCTGGGGGTTTTCTTAGAATAGTTCATGCAAACTTCCTCCTTAAAATTCAAAATTCATACATTCTCTATTATATATCCGTTTTTGTCAAATTTCAAGAACTAATTAGACCAAAACAGCCTTATTTTTCAAGGAAAAACGGGACTTTTTCTATGCAAAATGCGCAAAAAACAAAAAAACAAAAAACACCGTCGGAATATTATCTATCCCGACGGTATTAAAGTGATTATTTACTGCTGAAGGTCTCTTCTCAAATAGGGAATCAAAGTGGGGTCGGTGGGGTTGCCGTGTTCCTTGTCATATTCCCATTTAAGCTGATATACGTTGAAGTCGAGGATATTCTCTATCTCGTCATCCACATTCTCGCCTTTGTTTTTAAGCTCGACAAGGCGCTCATATTCAGCTTTTCTGCGCTGAACCTCCATAGCAACCGCTCTGTCGCGGTCATAATGCTCGTTGATGTAATTTGCTACCTTGTCGGCATGCTCCCAAAAGTTGACGATGTCAGATTCCTCAGCCCACTGCTTTTCCTCTGCTATTTCCTGCTCGGCAAGAGCAACGCTGCGGCTGCAGCCGATTCGTGCGCAGCCTGCTGCTGCAAATGCGCGAGCATCTTCCAATGTTCTGATGCCGCCTGCTGCCTTGATGCTGCAACGCTCGCCCACGGTTTCGCGGATGATCTTAATGTCTTCAAGGGTAGCGCCGCCGGAGGAAAATCCGGTAGAGGTCTTAACAAAGTCTACACCTGTCTCGGCACAAAGCTTGGAGATATAGACCTTCTCTTCGTCGGTCAGCTGACAGCATTCTATAATGAGCTTAAAGATTACATGTCTGCCGCATACTTTGACAAGACTTCTGAGTTCGTTCTCAAGCAGAGAAGTGGAACGCTGCTTTACCCAACCGATGTTGACAACTACGTCAATTTCATCAGCGCCTTCAATAATGGCATCACGGGCGGCAAAGACCTTGGATGCGGTGGATTCATTTCCGTGGGGGAAACCAATAACGGTACAAATTTTGGGCGCGCCTGCCTGATAAAGCTTGCGCTTGCAGAGAGGGATCCAGCAAGGAGCAACACAGACCGAAGCAAAGCCATACTCCAAGGCTTCCTCACAAAGCTTGGTTATCTGCTCGCTGGTTGCGGCAGGGTTAAGCTGAGTATGGTCGATGCAGGTGCGTACACGGTAACGCAGATGTGCGGGAAGAGAATCTTTGCGATCTTCGAGGGGGTCATCTAAAAAAGTAACATTCTTCATTCCGAAAAAGTCTGATTTACTCATTGGTTTCTTCCTCCGTATCTGTTGTATTTAAAGAGTTTTTATATTCATCAAGCTTGTCTGCAAAGTCGCTTTGTGACAGCTTTTCATAGGTAAAAGCGCCAAATTCGGACGGTTTCATAAACACATTCCAAGCGGTCATAAACTGATTGTTTTCAGCGGTGAAATCTTTGCCGTTTTTATAAAGCATCAGGTCATTTTTGACCTTAAGCATACAGGGATAGGCAATAACTTTGCCTAATTGGTAAACCTCTATCCACATGGCGCTGACCTGCTCAGCGGTATTTTCACCATAGTAGTAGCAGGCATCACCGCGGCTGCTGACTATAAAGCCCATAAGTCCTTTACTGCGTTTTATCTCCTTTACCAAAGCAGGTGCATAGGTATTCATTGCATAATCATCCCTTTAAAAACATAGTCTTTACTGAACATTTTACCAATGAAAAAACAGTTTGTCAAATAGGAGGCTGAAAACTGTGATAATGACGATAGTTATTGTAATAATGCTTGGTGCATCTTTGGTTTTCGGCGCTGTAACGGGGCAGATAGCCCAAGTTTCACAGGCTACAGTTTCGGGAGCGAAGGAGGCAGTGCAGCTTCTTTTGAATATATGCGGAACGATATGCCTTTGGAACGGACTACTTGAAATAATGAATCGTTCGGGGCTTGCCGCCAAAACGGCGAAGCTTTTGCGGCCTATTATAAGGCTGCTTTTCGGTAAATATGCCGAAGATGAAGAAGCCTGTGGATATATCGGGCAAAATATGGCGTCAAACCTTTTGGGCCTTGGCAGTGCGGCAACTCCCTCGGGACTCAAGGCAGCAAAAAGATTGCATCAGCTTTCAAAAGAAAAAGGCGAACATCCCCACGCAGTTTTTCTGCTCATAATAATCAATACCGCCTCCTTACAATTATTACCAACCACCATAGCAGCGGTACGGGCGGCGGAAGGGAGTGCAGCACCCTATGATATTTTACCTGCCGTTTGGCTTTCAAGCATAGTCTCGGTACTTGTGGGAATTACGGCGGCAAAGCTGATGAGGGGCAAAAAATGACAAACTATATCGTGCCCACTCTTATGCTTGCCATTGTTCTGTACGGAGCAGCAAAAAAAGTGGATATTTTCGGTGCTTTAAGCGACGGAATAAAGGAAGGTCTTAAAGTCTGCAAAGGTATTTTTCCGGCAATACTTGTAATGCTTACCGCTGTATCTATGCTCAGAGCAAGTGGTGTAATAGATATTATAACCAATATTGCCGCACCTGTCTGCGATTGGTTGGGAATCCCTGAGGAATGTCTGCCGCTGGCACTGCTGCGGCCTTTTACGGGAGGGGGCGCGCTGTCTATAGGTAGTGAGATAATTAAGAATAACGGTCCTGACAGCCTGACGGGTAGAATTGCAGCGGTAATGCTCGGAGCAAGTGAAACGAGCTTTTATACCATAGCCGTGTATTCAGCATATCTTGGCATAAAAAATACCCGATACACTCTCGGTGCGGCACTTTCTGCCGATGCTGCCGCATTTATAATGTCGGGAATTGCAGTGCGCCTGCTGATGAGTTAAAACTAGCCTCTCGGAAAAACCGAGAGGCTTCAGTTTATTTTTCTTGGTATTTTAGACTGTTACTTTCGCTGAGTATTTCTTTTTTACTGCTCATCTGACCGACAACAATGGGGTCGCCGTTTTTGGGAAGGTCTGTGGTAGAAAGTGTATTGCAGTCTATAAACTTTGTATTTGTCCGCTTGCCGTTAATGAGTATGCAACTGTATTCGGTGAAGTTTTCACCGGTGACATAAAAGACCTCGTCTTCCATATACATTCCGTCTATTGTTATATCTTTGATACCCATCTTAATTTCCGTGGGAGTATAGGGAGTACCTAAAGCGTAGTTTTCGCCGTAGAGCATATCATACTCTATCATAACAAGATCTTCATGGGGCAGGCCTGCTTGGTGGATACGGGAAACGATTCCTCCGCTGCCGCCGAGACATTCAAGTACATAGGAATAAAGCTCATATGCGTGCAAGTCAACACGTTCGGTGGGAATTCCTGTGTCATAATTTGACCAAATAACATATTCTGTCTGGAAAAGATTCTCATTGGAAAGATCGGTCTGCTCAAACTCAAAGCCCGGCAGGTGGTCACCGTACATTACAACGATGGTCTCCTCATCGCGCGCACTGAGTTCATCAAGCAACACGCCGATAAACTGGTCAACCTCATAAAGCTGATTGATATAGTATTCAAAGCCGTCGATCTCAAGATCGCTGATATACTCGGACACATCTATGAGATTGTTGTCAGATACGGGGGTAGAGGGGTATTTTCCGTGTGCCTGAACAGAAATGGTATAGACAAAGTCATTGCCCTCGGAGCTGTCAAGGCAAAGAAGAATTTCCTCGGTAAGCATATCATCGGTTGCCCAACCCAAGGGGTTGCGCTTGACATCGCTCATATAATCCAAAGAAATAAATGTGTCAAAGCTGAGATTGCTGAAAACGGTATTTCTGTCATAGAAATTACCAACATTGTTGTGGATAGCGTGGCAGGTGAAGCCGTATTTTTTGAGGTAGGTGTTGATACTTTCACTGGTGGTGTCCTGCAGGACAGTCTTATAAGGATACTCACCTGTACCAAAATCGTGTATGCTCATACCCGTAATACATTCAAACTCGGTATTTGCTGTGCCTGCACTGATGGAAGGAACAGTCAAAAAGCCTGAGGGGTATTTCTCTTTAAGTGAGCGGAAAATAGGTGTTGCATCCTGAGAAAGCTTAGCACCGTTGATATACTCAACATCAAAGAATGATTCAAGCTGCAGGAATATAATGTTGGGGAAACTTTCGGGAGCGGTCTCCTCAGGAAGCTTGTTCATAATTTTTCCGATTGCTTCGGCGGAGTATTCAGACGGTTTATCTATACCGCGGTCGACTACCGATGCGGAGAAGCAATAGGTAAAGCCGTAATCCTCATAAGCCTGAGCAAGATTGGGTAATTCGGTAGCAACACTGTTTGTAGCAATGCACAGTGCGGTAGTACCGTAGGTGACCAACACCATAACAACGATTGCGGCGATAGAATGCAGATAATTGACCTTATACTTAAAGCACTTTATCCAAATATAAACAAGCAGGGCAATGGCTGCTACAAAAGCAAGTCCGATAAGAATGAGATGCCATACCTTCATATAGACTTCGATGATATCGGAAACCGAGCTGAGAAGCAGGACATCAACCATTCCGAGGGGAGTAATGCGGTTGCTGAGTACTATGCCGTTGGCAACCCCCAAACCAAACCACACCGCACCGATGAAGGTGATAAAGAAATACCGCTTGCTGAAAAGGAAGCAGGGTGTAAAGGTCAATCCGATAATTACCGCATTATACAAAAATACGTGGGGGGTAAGAAAAACGAATCCTAAAGCGCTGATAAGTGAATGACGGCTGATTATCTCTATAACAAAAACCAACAGCATAGCAATGATGGCAATATGCAGAATAGGTTTTTTAGCAAGAGAATTGTGAGCCTTCTTCACCCATTCAAGAGCGATGTGTGCCCAGTCGTAAAGCTTTCGAAGCACCTTGTTTTTAGGTGGCTTTATCTCGCGGATCTTTTTTTCGCGAGCAGGCTTTTCTTGTTCCGTTATTTGCGGTTTATTGAACAGTTTAATCATAAATATCCCTCAGTATTTAAAGCAGGTTTAAGCAACATAACAATGCAATTATACTACTAAAGCTCATTTATGTCAACTTTAGTCGAAATGCATCAAGTTCAAAATGGCATTAAGACTGTAAAGATATACCATTTTACATTTTATGAAAGATAAAGAGAAATTTGACAAAATAAAACCCTGTCCGGATTTGCGGGTGCTCGTAAAACAGTTAAACCAAAAATTTAACTATTTTA
>CAZOSH010000054.1:0-7588 GCA_964582395.1 uncultured Oscillospiraceae bacterium
CACTGCAATAGATAATCCTTATCCCAAGTATAACAGCGGTCTATACCGCGAAATATGTGAATGCGGAGCGGTCATCAGCGAATATCCGCCGGGGGTGAGGACATTTCCTTCCTGCTTTATCGAGCGCAACCGTATTATTGCGGGGCTGAGTATCGGTGTATTGGTGGTTCAAGCGGGGAAGAAAAGCGGCTCTCTTGCCACTGCTCGATTCTGCGAGGAGTACGGAAGATATGTTTTCGTGTCGCCCGGTCTGCCCACCAAGGAAGAATGGCAGGGGAGCAATGAACTTTTACGCTCGGGCGCGTTCTATACTGTATCCGCTGATGATATACTATCACAGTATGAGTCAATATATAATTTCAATAAAATAGAGCCGTCGGCAGCATCCGACACTCAAACCGTCTGCGTGCCTGCGGGACTTTCTCACGAAGAAGCGCTTATCTACAGCGCATTGGAGGAGGAAAAACGGGCAGATGAGCTTTCGGCCATTTGCAAGATTCCCGCCGAGCGAGTTTCAAGTTTGCTTACTATGATGGAACTTATGGGACTTGTAGAGCAAAGCGGCGCGCAGATATTCAGAAGAAAATAAATATCTCGGAGGAATAAAATGTCAAAGCTTCTAATTGTTGAGTCGCCTTCCAAGGCAAAAACCATAACAAAATACTTAGGTGACGATTATGTAGTCAAGGCATCAATGGGACATTTGCGGGATTTGCCTAAAAAGAAGTTGGCAGTTGACCCCGAAAATGATTTTGCGGTAGATTATGAGCCTATCGAGGGCAAGGGCAAGCTGATAAAGGAACTGTCAGATGCGGCAACTGCTGCGGATGCAGTATATCTGGCAACCGACCCTGACCGCGAAGGAGAAGCAATATCTTGGCATCTTGCCGAGATGCTCAAGTTAGACCCCAAAAAGACCAGCCGTGTTACCTTTAACGAGATAACCAAGCCTGCAATTACCGAGGCGGTAAAGCATCCCCGCGACATTGATATGGATCTTGTCAACGCTCAGCAGGCGCGTCGTATCCTTGACAGGATCGTTGGCTATAAGCTTTCCCCCTTCCTTTGGAAGAAGGTCAGAAAGGGACTTTCTGCAGGCCGTGTTCAGTCGGTGGTAACCCGTCTTATCGTTGACCGAGAAAGAGAAATAAACGCATTCATCCCCGATGAATACTGGACAATAGACGCTCTGCTTTCCTATGAGGGCAAAGACTTTACCGCTCATTTTTACGGCAACCAAAAGGGCAAGCAGGAGCTTGCAAGCCGTGAAGATGTTGACAAGGTTCTCACCGCCATTGACGGTGCAAAATACATTGTCGCATCCTACAAGACATCCAAGAAAAAGCGTCAGCCCGCGCCTCCTTTTATCACATCCACACTTCAGCAGGATGCTTCCCGCAGACTTTCTATGCCTGCGAAAAGGGTAATGAAGGTCGCTCAGGAGCTTTACGAAGGTGTTGAGGGATTGGGCGGTCTTATTACCTATATCCGTACCGATTCACTGCGTATTGCAGAATCCGCTTTGAGTGATGTGCGCAATTTTATCGGTGAAAAGTTCGGCAGCGAATACAAGCCTGCCAAGGCAAGATATTTTAAGACCAAGAAGGATGCGCAGGATGCTCACGAAGCTATTCGTCCCACCAATCCCGCATTGGAGCCCGATAAGATCAAAAAGAGCCTGACTCCCGATCAGTATAAGCTGTATAAGCTTATATGGTCCCGCTTTGTGGCAAGTCAGATGAGCGATGCTATTCTGGACACCGCGGCGGCAGATATTGATGCCAACGGATATATTTTCCGCGCTACCGGCACAAGCGTAGCTTTCCCCGGCTTCCTTGCGCTTTATGAAGAAAGCCGCGATGAGCAGAATGAGGCAGAAGCACCCCTGCCCGTACTCAAGGAGGGCGACACTACCGAGTTTAAGGGACTTGAGGAAAAGCAGCATTTCACTCAGCCTCCCGCAAGATATACCGAAGCATCCCTTATTAAAGCGATGGAAGAAAAGGGCATAGGGAGACCTTCTACCTACGCACCTACTATTTCGGTTATTTTAGATCGTGAATATGTGATAAAGGAAGGCAAGACACTCCGTCCCTCCGCATTGGGCGAGGCTGTTACCGACCTTATGGCGGAGAGATTTGCCGACATAGTTGATGTGGGCTTCACCGCGTCTATGGAAGATAAGCTTGACGAGGTCGAGCAGGGCGAGACCGATTATAAGGCAGTGCTTCACGACTTCTACGGTGATTTTATGGGTGAACTGAATGCCGCCGAAAAGGCAATGGAAAAGCAGTATGTCAAAGTTCGCGATGAAGAAAGTGATGTTGTCTGCGACCTTTGCGGCAGAAAAATGGTCATCAAGGTGGGCAGATTCGGCAAGTTCCTTGCTTGCCCCGGCTATCCCGAGTGCAAGAACACCAAGCCCTTAAGTCAAGATACCAACGTGGCTTGCCCCGTTTGCGGCAGCAAGCTGCTTAAGAAAAAGAGCAAGAGCGGCTATTATTATTACGGCTGCGAAAAGAATCCCACCTGCAGCTTTATGACCTGGGATTCACCCACAAATAAAAAGTGCCCCAAGTGTGGCGGTGTGCTTTTCCGTCATTATACCAAGGAGGATAAGCGCATCCTTTGCCACGTTCCCAACTGCGGCTATGAAGAGCCTATTGCAACCCGCAAAAAGGCTGCCGAGGATGAAGAAGGCAAAAAGCCTGCAAAGAAGACGGCGGCAAAGAAAACCACTAAAAAGACAACAAAGAAAGCATAAGATATGAACAGAGTAACAGTAGTAGGAGCGGGTCTCGCAGGCAGTGAGGCGGCTTGGCAGCTGGCAAGCCGCGGTGTACCTGTACGGCTTATTGAGCAAAAGCCGAAGCAGAAGACCCCCGCTCACAAGGCAGATTCCTTTGCCGAGCTTGTATGCTCCAACTCCCTGCGTGGCGCGGGACTTTCCACAGCGCCCGGACTGCTCAAGGAGGAGCTTCGCCGTTGCGGCTCGCTGATCATGGAGGCGGCAGATAGATTTGCCGTACCTGCAGGGGGCGCTTTGGCGGTTGACAGAGAGCTTTTCTCGGCATATATAACCGAAAAGATAAAAAATCATCCTCTGATAGAGGTGGTTCTCGATAGGGCAGAAAGCATTCCCGAGGGGAATGTGATAATCGCAACAGGCCCCCTTACAGATGGCAAATTGGCAGAGGAGATAGACTCACTTTTCGGTCAGCCTTTGCATTTTTACGATGCCGCGGCGCCCATAGTCAGCGCGGAAAGCATTGATATGGAGAGCGCCTTTGCCGCTTCGCGCTATGACAAGGGCGATGCCGATTATATCAACTGCCCTATGGATAAGGAAGAATATGAAGCCTTTGTTTATGAGCTTGCTCACGCAAAGGAAGCAGAGGTTCACGGCTTTGAGGATAAAAAGGTTTTTGAAGGCTGTATGCCCGTTGAGGTTATGGCGCGCAGGGGAGCGGATACTCTCCGCTTTGGACCATTAAAGCCCGTAGGACTTCGTGATCCCCGTACCGACAAGCGTCCCTATGCAGTAGTGCAGCTTCGCGCTGAGGATAAGGAAAAGACTATGTATAATTTGGTGGGATTTCAGACCCATCTACTTCATCCTGAGCAGAAAAGGGTGTTCGGAATGATTCCCGCCCTTAAAAAAGCAGAGTTTTTGCGTTATGGCGTAATGCACCGAAACAGTTTCATTTCATCACCGGGAAAGATTGACCGACATTATCGCGTTATAGGCCGTGAAAACCTTATGTTTGCAGGTCAGATGACGGGGGTGGAGGGCTATATTGAGTCCACCGCTTCGGGACTATGTTGCGGCATAAATATGGCTCGCGCAATTTTGGGCAAAGAGCTTGTTACATTCCCTGATATGACTGCAATCGGCGCTTTGGGTGCTTATATCAGCAACGGCTCGGAGTATTCTTTCCAACCGATGAATATAAACTTCGGTCTTATTCCATCGTTGGAATACAGGATCAAGGTGAAAAGAGACAGATATCTTGCAGTCTCCGAAAGAGCCCTTAAAGCGCTCGAGGAGATTCTCCCCGGGGTAAAGGAGGACATAAAATGAGAATAGTAATCGATGCAATGGGCGGCGACAATGCTCCCCAGGCTCCCGTTCAGGGCGCAATCGACGCAGTAAAAAAATACGGATGCGACATCACCCTTGTAGGTGACAGCGCACAGATCGAGCCCCTGCTTCAGGGCGCTGATCGCAGTAAAATAACGGTAGTACATACCAGCGAAGTCATCTCCAACGAGGAAAAAGCAACCACCGCCATCCGCGGAAAAAAGGACAGCAGTATGTCGGTTGCCCTGAAGCTTGTTGCAGACGGTGAAGGCGATGCCATCGTTTCCGCAGGCAGCACCGGCGCATTGCTGACAGGCGCTACTTTTATTGTCAAGCGCATCAAGGGTGTTCAGCGCGGCGCTTTGGGCGCGGTGCTTCCCACCAAGGGCAAGAACGGAGTTATGCTCCTTGACAGCGGCGCCAATGCCGAGTGTACCCCCGAATATCTGTTGCAGTTTGCCTTCTTGGGCAGCCTGTATATGAACAAGGTGGAGGGGGTCGAAAAGCCCCGCGTTGCCTTGCTCAACAACGGCACAGAAGAGGGCAAGGGTGACCCCTTGCGTAAGGAAGCCTTTGAATTGCTCAAAGCGGCATCCGATGAAGGAAGGATCAATTTCGTGGGCAATATGGAAGGCAGAGACATTTTAAGCGGAGAGGCTGAAGTTTTAGTCTGTGACGGTTTTTCGGGAAATATCGCTCTTAAGACCACCGAAGGCACAGCAATGTTCATAATGCGTGAACTTAAGCATATCCTGTATAAGAACATCCTTACCAAGATAGCGGCATTGCTTGTAAGGCCCGGTCTTTATGCCCTTAAGGATAAGATGGACTACAACAAGGTGGGCGGTGCTCCTTTCCTTGGAATTTCAAAGCCGGTAATCAAGGCGCACGGCTCCAGCAATGCCGAAAGCTATTGCTCGGCAATAAGGCAGGCTATAAATTTTGCAGGCTGTGGCTACATCGATGCAGTTAAGGAAAACCTTGAATATATGACGGTTAAAAAAGCAGAAAAAACAGAGGAATAATAATTTTTTTGCAATTAGTTTACCGAATGATAATAAAAAATAGTTTACAATATGCAAAACCTTTGTTATAATCCGCATATAACCAATTTGTATTTTGGAGGAAAGATTATGATACTTGAAAGACTTAAGAAGCTGGTTGCACAGCAGTTCGGTGTAAACGAAGACGATGTTACCGCAGAGACTAGTTTTATTGATGATCTGGACGCAGACTCTATTGACATCGTTGAGTTCATTATGTCGGTAGAAGAAGAGTTCGGTCTTCCTGAAACCGATGAATCCGCCCTTGAGGGTGTCAGAACCGTCGGCGACGTTGCCGCTTACGTTCAGGATAAGCAGTAAGAAAAATCAGGGGGAAGGTAAGACCTTCCCCATTTTTTTGAGAGTGATATTATGAAGCTTGATTATACCTTTAAGAATCCCGAGCTGCTGAAAAATGCCCTTACCCACAGCTCCTATGCCAATGAGCATAGGGATAAGGGGGTCAAAAACAACGAGAGATTGGAGTTTTTGGGCGACAGTGTGTTGGGACTTATCTGCACAAAGTATATATGGAATCACTATAAAAATATGCCCGAGGGCGAGCTGACCAAGCTTCGCTCTGCCATCGTCTGCGAAAATTCCCTTTATGAGTTTGCCCTTGAATTGGGGCTCAGTGACGACCTGCTTTTGGGCAAGGGCGAAAAGAGCAGCGGCGGAGGTAAGCGCCCGTCGGTGCTTTCCGATGCCTGCGAAGCGGTCATTGCCGCGGTATATCTTGACGGCGGCTTTGACGAGGCGGAAAGGTTTATAATCGGCTTTATAAAGGATAAAGCGGAGGAGATAATCCGCAGTCACAGCACCGTGGATTATAAGACCTTGCTTCAAGAGATAGTTCAGAAAAACCACGAGGAGATACTGTCCTACCGCCTCAAAGGCGAAAGCGGTCCGGACCACGATAAGCGGTTTGAGGTGGAAGTGCTGATAAACAGTAATGTTATAGCCTGCGGTGAGGGCAAGAGCAAAAAGCTTGCCGAGCAGGCGGCAGCAAAGCTTGCTTTGGAGCTGATGGGACAATGAAAAGCTCGGTAATTCCAATATTCATTCCTCATCTCGGTTGCCCCAACGATTGTATTTTTTGCAATCAGCGTCGAATTGCCGCGCCGAAGACTCCGTCAGTCGATGAGGTCACCGAGCTTATAAGCAAGGCGTTGGAGCATAGTCAAGTTCCCCAAATCTCCTTTTACGGCGGAAGCTTCACCTGCATCTCTGCAGAACTTCAGGAAAGCTATTTATCCGCCGCCTTTGCATTTGTGGAAAAGGGACTTGCCGACAGCTTGCGTGTTTCCACCCGCCCCGATGCCATTGACGAGCAGATATTGCAAAGACTTAAAAAATACGGTGTTAAGACCATTGAGCTGGGCGCGCAGTCCATGGATGATGAGGTGCTGCAGCTTGCCCGACGGGGACATACGGCGCAAGACACCGAAAAAAGTAGCAAAATGATAAAGGCGGCAGGCTTTGAATTGATTCTGCAGATAATGCCGGGACTTCCCTCATCAAGCAGGGAAAAGGATATTGAAACGGCAAAAAAGGTTGCCGCTTTAAAGCCTGACGGAGTGAGAATATACCCGGTCTGCGTCATAAAGGATACCACCCTTTGCGATATGTATGAAAAGGGTGAGTATACACCATTGACCCCCGAAGATGCCGCTGAATTGTGCGCTGAAATATGGGATGTGTTTATAGATAAGGATATTCCCATTATCCGCACGGGACTTAACCCAACGGAAGAACTTTCCGACGGCGCGGCTGTTGCAGGGGCATACCATCCTGCAATGGGTCAGCTCGTTCGCTCTGCTTGGCTTTTTAATAAGGCTTGCGCACTTATCGACAAGCATATAAACGAACAGAGGCTTGTTATTTCTGTGCCCAAGGGAAAGCTTTCGGATATGCGGGGACAGAAAAATGCCAATACTCAGCGCCTTTCACAGCGCTATCCCAATATAACCTTTGCGTTTTATGAAAGCAATGATCAAAAAGAGCCAATAAAAGTTTCAAAAGTTTAAAAAAGTACTTGCATTTTGTTTTTGATTGTGTTATTATACTTGAGCGGTCAAAAATAAATATGCGCTGTTAGCTCAGCTGGATAGAGCGTCTGACTACGGATCAGAAGGTCGGGGATTCGAATTCTCCACAGCGCGCCAAAAAAACACGAAGCAAAGCTTCGTGTTTTTTTATGTCAAACTCACAGAGTTTGACTATCATTCGAGCGAAGCGAGTTATCAAGGAAACTTCCTTATTGTAGTAATTAGAAAATTGCCAGTTAATAAGAGTTTAGGACTACTCTAAATTGTTAGAAATACAACATAACTTAAATACTTTTACAGTACCAAACAATCATTTGTGTGATACTTGTTTTTCCTGCAACATAGATATAAATGTATTTACATCCATTAACCAGTTTTGTTGCATTGAAGTGTATGTTTTATGTATCGGCTTTGGA